>PKWD01000120.1 GCA_003131945.1 Acidimicrobiaceae bacterium | reverse complement strand
CGTTACTCGGCGCTGTGCGCGAAGCAGCCTGCCTGCCGCGCCCGCACCGCCAACCTCGCCGCCAGCATGAAGCACACGGCGGCACACATGCCGAGCAGTTGGTACTCTCTACCGATCAGGCCGGGCAACGTGCTGGTCGGGACGTTCCTCGGGCTCACGGATGCGACCCCGGTACTTTCGCCACTGGGTGGACCGATGACCCTCGACTCGTGGATCTCCGCCGCGCAGGGCGACCCGAGCGGCTTCTGGCTGCTATCGATGTTGGCCAATATCTCCCTTCCCCAGTCGTTCACCTGGGGCGAGTTTGCCAGCATCGGGATGGCCGACGCGCAGCCCGTCGAGCGCTACTTCAGCTCCGGCGCGGACCGGGGCTCGATCATCGGCAATCCCCTCGGGGAGTTCTTGTGGGGGGCAGGAGGCCTTGCGCACGCCTGGCCGGCCAACCCGGGTGAGAACCAGTACACCAGCGTGCAGAACTCGAGCGTCCCGACGCTGCTCATCGGCGGGACGCTCGACTTCGAAACACCGGCCCAGAACGCCACCAAGGAGCTGTTGCCGCACCTTTCCAACGGGCATCAGGTCATCCTGTCCGGGCTCGGGCACGTGGACGACTTCGATTCCTACGAGCCGAGCGCCAGCACGCAGTTGCTGACCACGTTCTACGCCACCGGCCAGGTCGACACGTCCCGCTACACCCCGAACAAGGTCAGCTTCGCCACATCGCCCACGCAAACAGCGCAGACCGCGATTGCCAAGGACCTCCTTGCGGTAATGATCGGCTTCGCCTTGTTGGCAGTGCTCTGGCTCGTGGTGTTGGCGATCCGGATCCGCCGCCGAGGCGGTACCGGCCGCAAGACGGGCGCATGGATCCGTTCGGCCGGTCCGATCGTGTTCGGACTCGGCGGATGGTTCCTCGGCGCACTGTTGGCACTGCGGTTCTGGTCTAGTCGGCCGCTCGACGACCAGCTGCTGGCAGTGGTCTCGATCGCCGTGCCGATCTGGCTCGGGGTCTACGCCGGCTGGGTTCGCACCGACACGCCGAAGGCGATGCGGGCCAAGGGCATCGGTACCGCGGGTGTCGGTGCGGTGGTCGGAGCCGCACTCGGTTTCCACGCGACCAGCGGGCTCATGGCGTTGATCACGGCGATCATCGGTACGGCGGTCATGTCGAACCTGAGTCTGCTCGTGCTCGACATCCGGACCGAGCGGGCCGCCTCCCGGGGAACGGCCGCTCCGGTGGTGGATCTGCCGGCGACGGAGCACCTGTCGGAGACGGAACACCGGGAGCCGGCCCTGCACTGATCGCCCGAACCGTGTCGGGGAATCCTTGGAGGATTCCCCGACGCGCGCGCGTGTGATGGCGAGTGACGCACGAGTCATAGAAACGTGCGAAGGCCTTAAGCAGACCCCGGCTCTTGCCAGGCCGGGGTCTGCCTCCTGTCTGGCCGGCCCGACTGCGCGTGCCCCGGGGCTGGACCGGATGCTGTTGTCCAGCCCGCCGCCGCGCCGCCAGTCCGTGGGCACGTCACGCCGGCCTGCACGGATGTGCCTTTATGCCCATCTGTCGACATCGCCGCCGAGCGCGTTGGACTCGGAAGATGCGGGTTTCTGGCGATCGCTTCTCGGGCGATGTTTCACCCTTCCAGCGCGGCCGCTCCATTGCAGGTGAAGCGTGTCATGGAACGATCGCACCCACTGACCGGCAATTCGGGGGGGTTCCAGGACCCGACGTCGTCATGCCCGTAAGACTGCCGTGCATGACCGCCCGTCTTGTCCTGATCGCCCTTCGCCAGGTGCTTCGCCTGCTTCTGCTCTCATGTCGATCCTCTCGTTCGAAGGATCTCGAGCTGCCGGTCCTGCACCAGGAACTTGCCGTCCTCCGGCGCCAGGTACCCCACCCGAAAACGAGACGCGAGGAGCGATCTGTACTCACCGTCCTTCAGTACCTCCGACCGGCCCGTGAACGCCTTTCGAACCTCTTCACTCCCGATAGCTTGCGTCGGTGGCATCGCGAACTGGTGCGACGTAAGTGGGACCGACATCATCGGATCAACCCCAAACGCGCCATCCCGCTTAAGACCCAGCTTCTCGTCTGGCGGCTGGCCAAGGAGAACCCCACCTGGGGTTACCGGCGCATCCAGGGCGAACTCCAGAAGCTCGGCATCGTGATCTCGGCCTCGAGCATCCGCCGAATCACCGCCCCCAGGCGCCGACCCGAACCCAAGCGAGATACCTGGCGGCAGTTCATGCGGGCGCAAGCGTCTTCCATCATTGCCTGCGACCTCTTCACCGTGGAGACCATTCGACTCAAGACCCTGCACGTCCTCTTCTTCATCGAGCTCCACACCCGCCGGGTACTCATCGGCGGGGTCACTGATGGCCCGGCCAACCTGGCCTGGACCACCCAGATCGCCCGGATACTGTCGGAGGCGACAGAAGTGCGCACCGATCGGGTGCGGTTCATCGTCCATGACCGCGACCACCGCTTCGGACCGTCCTTCGACGANNGAACGTCGAAGGCAGAGGACGAATACAGACATCTGGCATGCTGTGGCCATGGCTCCGCGACGGCGTCGATGTCACCATTCCGGACACGCTAAGAGCACGACGTACGAAAGCAGGCCCCTCCCACCGAACGAAGGGAGGCGCCAGTGACGGATGGCACGCGAGGTCGTCGTCGTCGTGCTTGCCCTGGCGAGAAGAGCGAGCGCCTGCGCGTCCCGCCGCCGCTTATCAAGCGGCGTATCGCCTCCGGTCGGGGGGCGACGGAGCAGCCTAACGTCACCGGCGATGGCGACGCCGCTCTCACGCCGATCTTCTGGATCATGGTCGTGCTCACAGGTGTGGCCACGGGACTCTTCGGCGATCTGCTGATGCTCATCCTCTTCGGTGTGCAGCATCTCGCTTTCGACTATCACACTGGCGATCTCCAAACCGCAGTTGAACACGCCTCCGACTTGCGTCGAGTGCTCTCGCTTTCCATCGCTGGGGTGTTCGGCGGAGTTGCCTGGTACCTGCTTCGACGCTATTTGAGGTACGACAAGTCCGAGATCGATGACGCGGTGTGGCGCGGCGACGGGAGACTGTCGTTTCGCCGGAGCATCTTGACGTCGCTTATCTCGGAGGTCGTGATCGGGATGGGTGCCTCCATGGGGCGAGGCTGCACCGAAGCTCATGGGCGGTGTTTCGGGCAGCGTCCTAGCCAGTTGGGCTCGGCTCTCTCCGGCCCAACGCCGACTCCTTGTTGCCTGCGGCGGGGGCGCCGGTCTTGCTGCGGTCTACAACGTGCCGCTGGCGGGGGCATTGTTCACTGCCGAGATCCTCTTCGGGACCTTTGCGCTACCGGTCATTCTGGCTGCGGTCGCCTGTTCGTGCATCGCGACGGCGACAGCATGGCTCTACCTCCCCACCCACGCCACCTACCTCGACATCCCCGACTATCGAATGACGATGACGCTCCTCGTCTGGGCGCTTCTGGTTGGTCCGGTGATCGGCGTCATGTCGTCGGGATATATCCGGCTCATCGGTTGGGTCTCGCACCACCGGGCGGCCGGCTGGCGCATCCTCATCGCCCTGCCGCTCGGTCTCACCGTGCTCGGCTTGATCGGCCTCGAGTACCCGCAGCTGTTCGGTAACGGCAAGGACATGGCCCACTCGGCCTTCCTGGGCCAAGGCGGGTTGGTCTTGCTCTTCGCCCTCTTCGCTTTGAAGCCACTGGTCACTGCGCTGTGCCTCGGGAGCGGCGGGTCGGGTGGCGTGTTCACCCCCACCCTGAGCACGGGCGCGGCGTTGGGCGGTTTCCTCGGCGTAGCCTGGTCGTTGGCATGGCCGGGATCGTCGGTCGGTGCGTACGCAATGGTGGGGGCAGCGGCGATGATGGGTGCGTCGATGCAAGCGCCACTGACCGCCCTCGCTCTGATTCTCGAACTCACACACAGCGGCTTCCAGATCGTCGTTCCGATGATGGCTGCCACCGTCACCGCCACCGCAGTGGCGCGTCGGATCGACGGCTACTCGATCTACTCCGCTCGACTGTCGGCTACGTGAATGGCATCTGATAAGCACTTGCAAACATCGGGCAGAAACCTGCCGCGAGCCACGAGGTGGGGTGGTCCTTGGTGCTCCCCTTTGGCGGGACCTCGAGATCCGCGATGCACACCGCTTTCTGCGATGGGCATCGGTCGCCAGCCGTTGGTCTCATCGGTTCACGATCTTCCCAGCGGACTATCCGGATCGACCATCAGTGATCGGTACCCAAGGCAGTGGGGCAGATCGCCAGGCGCCACGCGGTGGTCCGAGGTGGCCGCCGATCTGGCTGCGCCGATCCCAGTCCCTGCCGGTGGCGCTGGCGTTCGTACTGTCGCAGCGCAGCGTCGAGTTCGACCCCCGTGGCACGGCCCGAGTCCGAGCGGGCAACGAGGTTGAGGTGTGGCCACGTACAGTAAGTGATCGGCCCGTTGCGGTCGATCGCAGGGGGTGCTGATGCACATCGATCCGTACATCGTGCTCGGGAGTGCCGTCGTGGGCTTTCTGGTGGGCATGACCGGCGCCGGTGGGGGCGCGCTTATGACGCCCATGTTGATCCTGCTCTTCGGAGTCACCCCTTCCTCCGCCATCTCCAGCGACCTGGTCGCCGCCGTCTTCATGAGACCTTTCGGCGCCGCGGTGCACCTGCGCAAAGGCACGGTCAATCTCAAGCTCGTCGGTTGGATGGTCCTCGGGTCTGTTCCCATGGCCTTCCTCGGCGCCTTTCTCTTGCGCCTTCTGGGTCACTCGAAGTCCTCCCAGAACACCATCGAGACGGCGCTGGGGGCGGCCCTCCTCGTTGGAGCGGCGGCCATGCTCCTGCGTTTCTACCTCGACCGCCGCAAGGGTCAGACACGTGACGCCGTGGTCCACGCCCTCATGGTACGGCCGCCGCTCACGGTCCTGACTGGCATGATCGGCGGCGTCATCGTGGGCATGACGTCGGTGGGCTCGGGGTCCCTCATGATCGTGCTCCTGCTGTTCCTCTACCCGATGATCGGCGCCAATCAGCTGGTGGGCACCGACCTCACTCAGGCCGTCCCGCTCACGATCGCCGCCGCCCTCGGCGCCCTCGCCTTCGGCCATGTCGAGCTGCCGGTGACCTCCTCGATCATCATCGGGAGCGTGCCGGCGGTGGTGGTGGGGTCGTTCATCTCGTCGAGAGCTCCGGATCGGTACATCCGCCCGGTCATCACCTTCGTGATCTTCGCCTCCGGGTTGAAGTACGTCGGAGTGGGGACCTCCGCCCTCGGCTGGATCCTCTGCACCGTCCTGCTCGGAGCCGCGGTGGCGTGGATCGTCTATGCCCGACCGTGGGAGAAGGGCGCTCCGCTCGAACTCTCGGCGACCGAAGAAAGCGAATAGACAAGAGCAGAAATCTCGACTGTGGGCGAGATCCTTGGCCGCGGCATCGAATTCGAGTAGGTAGCCGGCGGCAGGACGGTCGGATGGGATGAGAGGACTCACTCGACTGGCCCGAGGCGGACGTCGCCACCAACCTCGGTGCGCCCGTCGCAGAGCATCTGCCCAAATCGCTCCGGCTCGCACGTGATGGGTGCCAACCGTGTGGCCACGATTATGAATGACTGGATTCAGTTGGTCTCTCTTCCAGGGTCCAAGGGCCTCAGGGGTACGGTCCACGAACCGTCAGTTGCTTGCCCGAACAGCAAGCCCTGGTCGCCGCAGAACTTCGCCTGATAGAGGACCCCGGCAGTATCGGTGCCTTGGGGGTTCATGAGGGAACTGGTCGCATTCCCACCGCATTGAGGGCATCGAGGAATTTCCGTCTGGTCCACGCGAGACTCAGTCGCTCCTACGCCGCTACTACTGGAGTCAGATCCCAGACAGCAACGACCTCACCAGAAAGATCTATAGGTCGGCGGCTGATGCTCCTATAGCCTGCCGCCCTCAAACATGACTGTACGTACCAGACGACGTTGCCTTCGTTCTTGACGGCACGCTCGCCGATATCCTCGCCAACCTCATTCTTGGTGAAGAGCTGATGCTCCCGTCCATGGGGACGGACGAACGATAGCGACCATCCGTCTTTATGGCGGTGTAGTTCGACCGAATCTGCATCGGGATGAAATGTCGGCGACACCAAGACCACGACAACCAAGACCTTTCGCTCGACTCATCACACGAGGTCCACCAGGTGACAGCGCCCGGATCTGGGATGGGCTCTCCGAGAACATTGTAGAGCTACAATGACTGTATGGCTACCGCTACCCGCCCCGGGGTCCGATCGAAAACGCAGTCGGACCAGCTGGCCGATGCCGTCCTCACCGCCAGCAGAGTCCTTGTGGCCGTGGCCGCCCGGTCCCTGGCCGAGCACGAGTCGGAGGTCTCCCTGCCCCAGTACCGGGCGCTCGTGGTCCTCGGCTCCCGAGGTGCGCAGCGACCCGTCGATCTGGCCCAGGCCCTCGGTGTGGATCCGTCGACCGCCACCAGGATGTGCGATCGTCTCGTGCGCAAGCGCCTCATCACCCGGCGGCGCGATGTCGTCGATCGGCGTGTCGTGCTGTTGGACCTGAGCGCCGCAGGCCGTCACCTGGTCGACCGTGTCACCCGCCAGCGGCGTCGGGAGATCGGGCGCATCCTGGAGGCCGTGGACCCAGGCGAGCACAGCGCTCTGGTGCGAGCCTTCACCACATTCGGTGCGGCCGCCGGTGAGGTTCCCGAGGACGGTTGGCAACGTAGCTGGGAGCTGTGATCACGTCCTTATCAGCTCGGTGGCGGGGGCTGCGGACGAAGGCCGGCCACGCCGTGGCCACCTCCTCGTATTTGCGCAAGTGGGCACTCCTGGGTGCTCTGATCGGCGTAATCGCCGGCCTGGCCGCCGTCGCCTTCTTCGAGGCATTGAAGCTCGCCACCCGTCTCTTTCTCCATCTGATGGCCGCCTTTAACGTCCCGAACCCCGTGGCCGAGGGAGGTGGCATGGGCTCCTCGGGGTTCTCCCGCCCCTGGGCTCTGCCGCTGGTGGTCGCCCTGGGGGGGTTGTTGTCGGGATTCCTCGTCTACCGCTTCGCCCCCGAGGCCGAAGGCCATGGCACCGACGCCGCCATTCACGCCGTGCACGAGAACCCCAGGGGCATCCGCATCCGGGTCGTCCTCGTGAAACTGGTGGCCTCGGCCCTCACCATCGGATCGGGCGGATCAGGCGGGCGCGAGGGCCCCACGGCCCAGATCAGCGCCGGCTTCGGGTCGTTCCTGGCCAGGATCTGCAACCTGTCGCCCGCCGACGGTCGAATAGCGGTGTCGACGGGCATCGGCTCGGGCATCGGTGCCATCTTCAAGGCCCCCCTCGGAGGGGCGGTGCTGGCGGCCGAGATCATCTATCGCGACGACATCGAGGTCGAGGCCCTTCTCCCCGCCATCGTGGCTTCGGGCATCTCCTATGCGGTGTTCGGCGCCATCGAGGGGTACACCCCGGTCTTTGGCTACGCCCGGAATTATCACTTCGCCCCGCTTCAACTCGTGTGGTTCGCCGCCATAGGGATCGCGTGCGGCTTCGTGGGTCTCCTCTACGCCCGGAGCTTCTACGGCATCGCCGGCCTCTTTGAGCGTTTGCCCGTCAACCGCTATGTAAAGCCGGCTCTCGGCGGCCTGCTCGTCGGCACTTTGGCCCTGGCCATCCCCGAGGTCCTCGGCACCGGCTACGGGTGGGTCCAGGTGACTCTCGGACGCTCGAGCCTTCTCCATATGTCGCTCGTCATCGTGCTTCTGCTTCCGTTCGCCCGGATCCTGGCCACCGGGCTGTCCATCGGCTCGGGGGGCTCGGGAGGAATTTTCGGCCCCGGCCTCGTCATCGGGGGATTCCTCGGGGCCGGGGTCTGGCGCCTGCTCGAACCCTTCGCTCCCGGCATACCCCACGACCCCGCCACCTTCGTGATCGTGGGCATGATGGCCTGCTTCGGGAGCATCTCCCGGGCTCCTATCGCTGTCATCTTGATGGTGGCCGAGATGACCGGATCCCTGGAGGTGGTGGCGCCGGCCATGATCGCCGTGGGGATCGCCACCCTCATCGTCCGGCGCAGCGATGCCACCATCTACCGCAGCCAGCCTCGGACCCGCAACGACTCCCCCGCACATCGCCTGCAACTGGGGCTTCCGTTGCTCGCCAACGTGGCCATCTCGGAGGTCATGGCCCCGCTGCGGGTCGTTCTGCACGCCGAGAGACCGGCCACCGATGGCCTGGCCGAGCTCCTCAATGCCGAAATCCCCGGCGCACCGGTCGTCGACTCCCAGGGCGTCTTCCTCGGAACAGCGACCGTCGGAGCTGTCCGAGAGGCGACATCGACCGAGCCGGATTTAGCGCTCGGACGACTGGCCGACGTCACCGCTCCGAGTGTGCAAGCGAGTGCGGCACTCGACGTCGCGCTGGAGGCGCTGGGCACGACCACCGAGTCGTGGGTGACCGTGACCGACTCAAGTGAGCGGGCCGTGGGGATCGTCACCGCCAGTCGCTTGATCGCCGGATACCGGCGCGCCCTGACCGTGAACACCGAGCGCCTTTCGAGGATCGCCGGCAATGCCGTGCCCGTCGAGCTGTGCGTAAACGCGAGCGCCGGAGCGGCCCACATGGCCATTCGCGACGCCGCGCTTCCGGCCGGGACGATGATCGTGACAGTCGAACGCCAGGGGGCGCTCATCTTCGCCGATGGCGATACCACATTCGAGCCGGGTGATCGCGTGAGCGCGCTGGCCCGACCAGACGAAGTCGAAGCATTGCGTCACCGAATCGATGGCGACGAAATGGCTTGAGTAATGTCGATCAGACCGTCGCGTCAGCCCGGCTAAGGAGGTTGCCAGGACCGTCCTGGCACACGAGATGTCGGTCGGATTCACGTCGGTAAGCCGAGATACCGCTGTGTCAGACATTTGCGGTTTGGAACCGGGTGATCGCTGTGGTCAGAGAGGACCTCGAGCGAGGCCCGCGGACCATTGACGGGCGGGCGTTGCGAGCGGTAAGACAGGAGGGATGGCGCTCCTGAGGCGGCTTCGCCACGACAAAGTCATCGTCCTTGCCGGCTTGGTATTGCCCTATGCCGTCTCGGCCGTTCTCGTTCCGTTCCGGTCCAGCTTTCCGAACACGGACGCCGCTCTGGTGCTGGTGGTGGTGATCGTCGGCGTGGCGGCAAACGGCCATCGTCCTGCTGGTCTCGTTGCCGCTGTCTCGACGGCGGTGTGGTTCGACTTCTTCCTAACCAGGCCCTATGAGCGGCTCACCATCAATGGCCGCACCGACATCGAGACCACGGTGCTGCTGCTGATGGTGGGCGTGGCGGTCACGGAGATCGCCGCACGCAGCCGTAGGCACCGCATGATGGCGAACGAGGAGGCGAACTTCGTCGCTCGCATCCATTCCGCCGCCGCGGCGGTGGCGACAGGAGAATCGGGGCAGTTCGTCGTCATGCAGGTCGCCGCCCAACTGATCGATCTCCTGTTTCTACGCGATTGCCGCTTTGACCCGGCCGGATCAGACAAGAACGTCACTCAACTGAGGCAAAACGGAGACGTCTTTCTAGGCGGGATGCGCTGGGGGGTGGACAAGATGGGCCTTCCCGGAAGCGAGGTCGAACTTCCCATTAAGTACCAGGGGCGGTTCTACGGGCGCTTCGTGATGGTGCCGACACCCGGACATCCGATCTCGCGTGAGCGCAGGATTGTGGCCTCTGCTCTCGCAGACCAGGTCGGTGCCGCCCTTGCCGCCCGCCACGCCATTGGAGCGTAGAGGCGTGAGCCGATGTGGGTGCACCTGCTGCACCGTGGAGTACGAGAGTGCCCGGCGCCGACCGCGATCCGCTTGGGATCGCTGACGCCGCACCATACGACGTCAGCGGTCACCGACGGCGAGAAGGGACCAGTGCAACACCGGCATACATAACGCCCGAATTCGTTGTGCCCGAATTCGTGGTCCTTAGGTGCTTTGCCGCTATGCTGGACTAGATCCACAACCGGCATGATGCTGGGCTGCTGCGCCAGCTCGATGCCTAGTCCCTCCATAACCGGCCCGAGATACGTTAGGAATTCATCGAACGCCTCCTGGCTGTCCCAGACATCGAAGACCTAACGCTGGCCATCCTCACCGAAGCAAGAGTGGAGCTCAGAGCCATACCGAATCCCGGTCGCGCGGTCGTGGTTTGTGCTACTGAAGCGGCGCAGGCGGGGCCCAGCAATGATCAGGCCGGTCCGGCAAACTGTCAGTCATGACTTCTCCAAGAGAGCTCGCCGACCGCTTCCATTCGGACTGGCTTGAGATGCACCCGTTCGACGCCAGTAACTACGGCATCCCCGGTTACGACGACCGAGTACCCGACGCCAGTGAGGCAGGGGAAGCCGCGTGGCGGGATCGTGTCGAAGAGCTGCTCGGAGAAGCGAACGCCGTCGACACCTCGAGAATGAGCGAAGCCGACAGGATCACGCTCAGCTGCCTTGTCATCGAGGCCGAGCAGGAGATCGCTATGGTCGACTCGAAAGCAGTCGAGCACACCGTCACACCCATGCCATTCAGCGGCCCCGCATGGCTGCTCGCCGTAGCAGCGCGAAGCGTCATCGCCGACGCCGAGGCGGCCGGAGATTACCTCGAGCGGTTGCACAAGAGCGGCCGTTGGATCGACCAGGTCTCCGAACGCCTGCGCACGGGGGTCGAGAAGGGACGGCTCCCCGTCGCCCCACTCGTGGAGCAGGCGATCGCCTGGGCCGAATCCGCCCTCTCGGCCGACGTGCCGGCTGCGCTCACGGCGCCGATACCTCCCGAAGACTGGGACGGGACTACGGAGTGGCAGGGGGAGAGGGACAGAATCGCCCGTGACGTCGTGAAGCCCGCCATCGGTCGTTGGGTGGATCTGTTGAGAGAGGTCCTCCCGAGCGCCCGCAGCGCGAGCGAGCCGGGGCTCACCCACCTCCCCGAAGGCGATGCCGACTACGCACGTGCCATCTGGTCGCACACGACGCTTCCTCGCACGGCGGCACAACTCCACCAGACCGGGCTCGACCAGATCGCCGAACTGGAGGCGCGGGCGATCGAGCTCGGCCGAGAGATCGGTCTATCGGGCCTCGCCGCGGTGCACGAGGCGCTCCGGGCCTCATCCATGAGACAAAGCGCCGCCCAGGCGATCGAGACCGCCTCCGCCGCCATCCGTCGGGCCGAGGCCCGTGCGAAGGAGGTCTTTCCTGAACCTCTCCCACCTGCTTGTGCCGTGACCCCGATGCCACAGGTTGTGGCGTCGAGCGGAATGGCGCCGCACTACACTCCACCCCGGCTCGACGGTTCCCGCCCTGGCACCTTCTGGTTCAACACCGAACGCCCGACGGCCGGCACCGGCTGGGACCTTGAAGTGGTCGCCTTTCATGAGGCGGTGCCCGGCCACCACCTTCAGCTCTCGCGCATCCAACTGCTCACCGACCTGCCCGCCCTGCAGCGCCAGCGCTCGGTCACGGTTTTTTCCGAAGGATGGGGGCTGTACGCCGAACAGCTGGCCGAGGAGATCGGCCTCTACAGCGGCACCGAGGGCGCCCTCGGAGCACTGGCGGCCTCCCTCATGCGGGCGGCTCGGCTTGTCATCGACACGGGGCTGCACGCCCTCGGCTGGAACCGCCAGAAGGCAGTCGACTTCTACGTCGCCCACGTACCGATGCCGGTCGCATTCCTCGCCAACGAGGTCGACCGGTACATCATTTTGCCAGGCCAGGCGCTCGCCTATCTGACCGGCAAACTCGAGATCCTCCGCCTGCGCGACGAGGCGCGTCGCGCCTCGGGTGGTGGCTTTGCCCTTCCGGACTTCCACGGCGCCGTGCTTGACAGCGGCTCGTTACCGATGCCAGTACTCGAGGAGAAGATCCGCTACTGGATGGCGAGAAGCGAACGTTAAGCCGTAACCCTGGCCGTGGGCGCTGAGCCAGGACAAAGCAGCATCAGCGTTCCTTTGCCACGTCCCTAAGACATCCACAGCGTCAGGGATGTCGATCTGCTCGATTTCGGACCATCCTCAGCCAAGGGTTTCCGGTTCGCCACAAACCCCCCTCGGCTCCTTGCCCATCCTGGCGCGAATCCGGTACGGCAGGCAACGCTTGATCCGTCCGAGCACGTCGAGGCTCGGGTGAGCGAAACGGAGAGGGGCCATGCCAGGATCAATGCGCAAAAGGGGCGACAGCTGGGAGTTGCGGGTCTATGCCGGGAACGATCCCGAAACCGGCAAACGGCAGTGGAGGAGCGCCACGACGAAGGGTACGCGCCGGGCTGCTCAGCGAGCGCTCACCGAGTTCGCAGCCCGCATTGACTATCCGCGCCGGATGACCGCTCAGGCGANNCGGCGCTGTCACCGAACTGGTCCCCGACGACGACACGCCAGACGAAGAGCGTCATCGATCGCCACCTCGCACCCCGACTCGGGCATTTGAAGGTGGCCACTCTTCGCACCGAGGACATCGACACCCTCTATGGCGAGCTACGCCAGGGTGGCGGAAAATACGGCCAGCCGCTCTCACCCGGGACGGTGCACCGGATCCATGTGGTTCTCCACCGGGCTCTGGCCCAGGCCCTTC
>PKWD01000229.1 GCA_003131945.1 Acidimicrobiaceae bacterium | reverse complement strand
TCGGCCGGCTTGAGCACCACGCAGTTCCCGGTGGCCAGGGCGGGGCCGAGTTTCCACGCCGCCATGAGCAACGGGAAGTTCCAGGGGATGATCTGGCCCACCACGCCCACCGGTTCGCGCAACGTGTAGGCGTGGAAGTTGGCGCCCGGCGCGTAGGGGACCGAGATGTTGATGGAGTTGCCCTCGATCTTGGTGGCCCAGCCGGCCATGTAGTGGAACATGTCGGCGGCCAACGGCACATCGGCCCCGGTGGCCACGGTGAGAGGTTTGCCGTTGTCGAGGGTCTCGAGTTGGGCCAGCTCGTCGACGTGGTCGAGGATCAGGTCGCCGATCCGCCAGATGATCCGCCCGCGATCGGACGGTGTCATGCGACTCCACGGACCGTCCTCGAACGCCTTGCGGGCGGCGGTGACAGCACGGTTGATGTCCTCGGCGTCCCCCTCGGCCACCGTGGCCAAGGTCTCTCCGGTGGCCGGATTGGGCGTCTCGAATGTCCGGCCCGATGCCGAGTCGACCCACCGACCGTCGATGAACAACTGGCGCTTCGTTCCGATGAAGTCATCGACCCGCTTGTCCAAGGTGACAGTCATAATTTCCTCCTCGCCGTCCCCCTGATCAGGGACGTGGACGCTCCTGGTGGCTCGACCAGACAGATGCGGTCGCCAACCGGTGCGCATCGGCCCAGCGGTCACAACCCAACTACCCGGGGGACCGAAGCGCAAGCGGTCTTTTCGTGTTGTGCGGGCGTTGGAGCCTGGGAGGGGATTCGAACCCCTGACCTGCGCATTACGAGTGCGCTGCTCTGGCCGACTGAGCTACCCAGGCATCGGCTTGACCTGCTGAAACGAGACTTCCTGACCCGTTAGGTCCTACAGCCGACCTAACCCGGACATTGGGCTAGGCGAGTCCTCCAACCTACAGGAGCGCTCCCTGCGTCAGCCGAATGCACGGAAACGAGGGCGGGGCGAGGGCATGTTGAAGGAGATCCGGCCCGTGTACGAGACGCTACGCGAAAGGCCGGGCAGCTGGGCGTCGGAGCGACGGTGATGAGTCTGATCGCTAGTGGTGGTGCGAGTGGAGTGCAGTTGGGCCACCAGCAGAGACCACCGCGAGCGCCCAGATCACGTCAGCGACCAGGTGGTCACGGACGTGTCGGAGGCTCGGAAACCACCAGCGTCTGGTGGCCACGGTGTCTCTGTCTCGTGGACCAGATTTCATCTTCTTGCACTGTTCGAGTTTCTTCTTCCTCCATTGTTCGAATGCCCCCTTGGCCGCTCGAACATCGATGTCACTCCGATAGCACCACTCCACGCTTCCGCACCAACCCATCCGTCGTGCGCTTGAGTCATAGCCGTAGGCAAATTGAACCGGCCTGGGATCCCCGGAGGCTCGCGCTGTTACAGCCGCCCGGCACGATTGAGGGCATGCCTCGCCAGCGCCCTGTGGATGCGCCGACGGTAGTCCACCGCACAGCGCGGATCGCCCTGCGGACGTCCCCGTCACAACGCCGACGATGCTTCGACTTGCTGCGTTCCGGGGGCGACGTGTGGGCCTGTGTTCTGGCGCTGAATGCGATCCATCGTCAGCGGGGGACGCCTCTCGTCGTCACCTACCAGGAGCTGTGCCGTGAGCTGGCGACCGACGGCCCGGCCATCTTCGGCGAGTTGTCCTCGACCGGTGCCCGTTCGGTCCTTCGCCGTTACTCCGACTCATGGATGGCCACGGCCAAGCGTCGCCGAGCCGGTGACTCGTCGGCTCACTACCCGAGACGCAAGAAGGCCCTGGTGCCTTCGCGCTATTACGCAGGAAGGTTCGACCTAGACGGCCGTCGTCTGAGGATCCCCCCACCCAGGCTGCGCCGCCCCTGGTCGTCCGGCTCACGCGAGACGTCCCCTACCCGGCCGCCACCATCCGCTCGGTGACGTTGCTGGCCGACGGTCCCCGACTCTACGTCGACGTGACGGCCGAAATCGAGGTGGAGCGCTACGCACCGGGAGAAGCCCCCGACCCGAACCGCATCGCCGGGGTCGACCTGGGCATCATCCACCCCTTCGCCGTGGCCGGCGGCAACGGGGCCCTGCTCGTCTCCGGTCGAGCTCTGCGGGCCGAGTCCCGGCTTCACCTGGCTGAAACGAAGGCTCGACGAAGGGCCACATACCGCCGGGCCCCGACCAAGGGGCAACGGGGCTCGCGCCGGTGGGCCCAGTACCGGGCCCGGACGAGGGTCCTCGAGGGCCGACACCGCCGCCGCCTGGCCCAGGCCCGCCACGAGGGGGCCAAGACGGTGGTTGATTTCGCCCGGCAGAAACGTATAGGGACCCTGGTAGTGGGCGACCCTCGAGGGGTCCTCGATCAGGATTCCGGAGCGCGGCAAAACCTGGCCACTCGCAACTGGCGGGTGGGCCAGCTCATCGAGGTGCTTGTCGACAAGGCAGAGGCGGCCGGCATCGACGTCCAGCTCGTCGATGAACGGGGGACGTCGTCGACGTGCCCATGCTGCACGAAGAGGGTGCCCAAGCCCAAGGGCCGGAATTTCTCCTGCCCTCACTGCGGACTTCTCGCCCACCGCGACATGGTGGGCGCCACGAACATCGCCTCAAGGTCACCTCGAGGTGGGATCAACGTCAACCTCTCAGGGTTGGCGATCACGCACCGTCGAGCCGGCCGGCATCTGCCCGGTCGGACCCGGCGTGACCCGAGACGGGTGGCCTTGGAGAAACGTGGCCAACTCAAGGGTCTGTGGCCGGCCGTGGCCCGCCCCGGGGACGTCGGAGATGACGATCCCGCGGAGTCGCTCGCTCAGGTTGCCTCGGCTGCCTGATCGAGGAACCGCCAGTCCTTGCATCAACAGGCAAAGATCGGCGGTCGCGGCACTACCCAGGCGAAGCGAGCGACTAACCAGTGACGGCGGACAGATGGACGAGAAGCGCCTCGAGCATGAGCGACTCGTTCGGGTTGCGCACCATCTCCACGCAGACCCCTTCGACGGCGGCCACGGCGCCCGACAGCTCCCCGACACGGCCCGGTCCCGACGGGCGCCCCCCGGTGACCTCGGCCACCAGCCGGTCGCGGTAGGCGCCGGCCAACACGCCCAGCCCGGCCTTGATCTCGTCGGCGCGCCAGCGACGTTCCTCGCGGTTGTGGCGGTCCTCGATGTCCTTGCGGCCCGGCACGGCGCGCTCGCCGGTCGACTCGGCCTGCTCGGCCCGCCCCTGCATCTCGGCGAGGTGCAGGGCGCGCAGGGGCTCGACGGCCTGCTCGGCCGACGCCAGGAGATCGGCCGCCAGCGCGGCGGCGGTGGCCCCGGTGCCGTCGAGCCGTGTGGGGATGTCACGCCACAACCGGCGCCGGGCGGCGAAGTCCTCGTCGTGGACGAGCAGCCGGGCCCGGTCGATGCTGCCCCCGGCGGCGACGGCCATCTCATGCGCCGACCCGGCATCGACCCCTTGTCCGACGAGCCACCGGGTCAGGGCCTCGGGCGACACCGGATGGAGATCGACCCGCACACAGCGGCTGGCCACGGTTACGAGCTCCGGAGGGACGAGGTCGGCCGACAAGACGAAGACGGTGTCGCCCGCCGGCTCCTCCAACGTCTTCAGGAGCACCGGTGCCGCCAGCCGGGCCAGGTGGAGATCGGAGACGACGACCACCTGGCGACGTGACTCGAGGGGTCGGCGCTGGGCCAGGCGGACCACCCGACGGGCGTCGTCCACCGACAACGAGGCTCCCGAGCGGTGGACCTCGACCAGATCGGGATGGACCCCGGCCAACGTCCGCCGGCAGGTCGAACACACTCCGCACCCCCCGTCGGGGCACAGCAGGGCGGCGGCGAAGCCGCGCACGAGAGCCTCCTGACCGACCCCGGGCGGCCCCACCAGCAGATAGGCGTGGACCGGACGACGGGCCGACGCCCGCAGCCGGTCCACGGCGGTGTCCTGGCCCACGGCGTCGTCGAACAGGGCCAGCACCGGGTGATCGCCGTCGGCCAGGGACGACCCCCCAGGGTGCCCGTGTCCTGCCGTAGCCCCCGCGGTGCCGGTGTCGGTGGTCACGTCGCTCCCGACGGCAGGGCACCCAGTCGGGCCGCTACAGCGCCGCTCACCTGTCCGGCCACCTCCGGGGCGGCGCCCGTCCCGTCGATCACCACCCACCGGGCGGGGTCGGCGGCGGCCAGAGCCAGGTACCCGTGGCGGACCCGGTCGTGGAAGGCCCCGTCCAGGCTCTCGAGGCGGTCGTCGGCCCCCGCCGGTCGCCGGGCCCGGGCCACGGCCACAGGGACGTCGACGAGAACGTTCAGGTCGGGCTCGATCCCCCCGGTGGCCCAGTCGACCAGGCGGCGGAGCTCTTCGAGATCGAGGCCCCGCCCGTAGCCCTGGTAGGCCAGGGTCGACCCCGAGAAGCGGTCGGTGACCACCCACCGTCCGGCGGCCAGGGCCGGGGCCACCACTTCGGCCATGTGCTGGGCCCGGTCGGCGGCCATGAGGAGGGCTTCGGTCCGCTCGGCCACCGGCGGCAGGTGGCGGTGCAGCAGAAGACTGCGCAGCTCGCCCCCGAGGGCGGTAGCTCCCGGTTCGGAGGTGACCGTGATCCGCCCGGCCATCTCCGCCTGGTCCGCCAGGAGCCGGACCTGCGTGGTCTTGCCGCTGCCGTCGATCCCCTCGAGGGCGATCAGCCGACCGCGCCCACCCATGCCCGCGTCAGGCGTCGCCGTCAGAAGGGGTCGCCGTCAGAATCGGACGCCGCCGGGGCCGCCTTCTTGACCGCCTTGGTCGTCTTGGCCGCTTTGGTGGTCTTCTTGGCCGCCTTGGTCGTTTTCTTGGCCGCCTTCTTGGCCTTGGCCGCCTTCTTGGCCCGCTTGACCGGTGGCCCCGCGGCACGGCGGTCGGCCAGGAGCTCGACGGCGCGCTCGTGGGTGATCGTCTCCTGATCGTCACCCTGGCGCAGCGAGGCGTTCGTCGCCCCGTCGGTGACATAGGGGCCGAAGCGTCCGGCCCGCAGCACGATCGGCTGCTTGGTGTCGGGATCTTCGCCGAGCTCCTTCAGAGGGGTGGCCGCCGTGCGACCGCGGCCGCGCTTGGGCTGGGCGAACAGAGCCATGGCCTCGTCGAGGGTGACGGTGAAGAGCTCCTCTTCGCCGGTGAGGCTGCGGGTATCGGTCCCCTTTTTCAGGTAGGGCCCGAAGCGGCCGTTCAGGGCCAGGATCTCCTCGCCCGACGCCGGGTCGTGGCCCACCGGACGCGGCAGGGTGAGCAACTGCACGGCCTCGTCGAGGGTCACCGTGTCGAGCCCCATGGTCTTGAACAGAGAGGCCGTGCGCGGTTTGTCGCCGCCGTCGACGACCTCGCCGAGTTGCACGTAGGGACCGAACCGACCGGTGCGGGCGATGACGGGCAGACCCTCGTCGGGATGGTCGCCCAGGGTGCGGTCGCCCGACGGCGCCGCCAACATCTCCTCGGCTCTTTCCAGGGTCAGCTCGTCGGGAGGCAGGTCCTCGGGAATCGAGGCGCGGTCATCGTCGCGCTGGAGATAGGGACCGTAGCGACCGACCCGGGCCACCACGGCGCGGCCCTCGGCGTCGGCGCCGATGGGGATCGAATTGATCTCCCGGGCGTCGATGTCGCCGAGGTGGACGGCGATCTCACTCTTGAGGCCGCGGTTGGCCCTGCCGTTGGTGGCCCCGCCGGCGTTGGTCGCCCCCGTGCCGTTGACAGCCCCATTGCCGTTGGCGGCTCGGGTGCCCGACGCTCCGTCGCCGTTGGGGGCGACGGCACCGTTGGCCCCGCCGGTGGTGGCGGCGGCCGGGTCTCCGAAATAGAAGCTCGTGAGCCAGGGCAGGGATTCGCGGGCTCCTTGGGCGATCTCGTCGAGGTCGTCCTCCATGGCGGCCGTGAAGCCGTAGTCGACGAGGTTGCCGAAGTACTGCTCGAGCAGTCCGACCACGGCGAAGGCCGTGAACGAGGGCACCAGAGCGCTGCCCTTCTTCCAGACATAGCCGCGCTCCTGGATGGTGCCGAGAATGCTGGCATAGGTCGAGGGGCGCCCGATGCCGAGTTCTTCCAGGTTCTTCACCAGCGAGGCCTCGGTGTAACGGGCCGGCGGTTGGGTGGTGTGGGCCCGCGGCTCGATAGCCGTGGCCGACACGCGGTCGCCCTCCGACAGCGCCGGCAGTTGCACCTCGCGCTCGGACAGGTCGGCCTCGGGGTCGTCGGACCCTTCGACGTAGGCCCGCAGGAAACCGGGGAAGGTGATCACGTTGCCCGAGGCGGCGAACTCGGCCTCTTGCGGCGCGGCGCCGTCGAAACCAGCAGTCGGCATCCCCACCAGGCGCAGCTGGGCGCTGGTGCCGGTGGCGTCGGCCATCTGCGAGGCCACCGTGCGCTTCCAGATGAGGTCGTAGAGACGCAGCGCGTCGCCCGACAGCTCGCCCTCGGCCTGGTCGGGCGTGCGGAACGATTCGCCGGCCGGGCGGATGGCCTCGTGGGCCTCCTGGGCGTTCTTGACCTTGCGCTCGTAGCGNNCCCTGCTCGTAGAGGCGCTGGGCCACCTGCATGGTGCGCTGGGCGCCGAAGCGGAGCTTGCGCGAGGCCTCCTGCTGCAGCGTCGAGGTCATGAAGGGTGGCGCCGGCGTCCGGCGCAGTGGCTTCTGCGTCACCGACTTCACCGTGAAGGGCTGGTCGGTGAGACCGGAGGCCAGGCTGGTGGCCTCAGCCTCACCGAGCACCTTGACCTCACCCTTGGCCGTCAGGACACCGGTCTCCGAGAAATCGCGCCCGGTGGCCACCGGCGTCCCTCCCAGGGCCACCAGGTTGGCCCCGAAGGACCGGACGGCGCCCTCGGCGGTGGAGCCCGACGCCTCGAAGGTGCCGTCCAGGTCCCACCAGGTGGCCGAGCGGAACCTCATCCGGGCCCGCTCGCGCTCGACGATCATCCGGGTGGCCACCGACTGGACCCGGCCGGCCGAGAGCCGGGGCATGATCTTCTTCCACAGCACCGGCGAGACCTCGTAGCCGTAGAGGCGGTCGAGGATGCGCCGGGCCTCCTGGGCGTCGACGAGGCGCCGGTCGAGGTCGCGCCATTCCTCCACGGCGCGCTGGATGGCCGGCGCCGTGATCTCGTGGAAGACCATCCGCTTGACCGGCACCTGGGGCGACAGGACCTCGGACAGGTGCCAGGCGATCGACTCCCCCTCGCGGTCCTCGTCCGTGGCCAGATAGACCTCTGAGGCCTGCTTCACGAGGGCCTTCAGCCGGGCCACCACGTCGCGCTTCTCGGGCGCCACCACGTAGAGGGGCTTGAAGCCGTTGTCGACGTCGACGCCGAGGCGGGCCCAGCCCTCGCCCTTATAGGCGGCCGGCACCTCGTTGGCCCGGCGGGGCAGGTCCCGGATGTGACCCACCGAGGACTCGACCACGTAGCCCGATCCGAGCAGGCCCGCGATGGTCCTCGCCTTGGCCGGCGACTCCACTATGACGAGGGGTCGGCCGGTGCCGCTGGCGGCGCTCTGGGGGGCTCGGTTGGGAGGAGACATGGTCGCAGAAGAGCGTGAAGGCTCAGACGTGGCCTGTCAACAATCCCAGGTCACGCCGTGGCTCTGGTCCCGAAGTATGCCCGGATCCCCTGCCGTCCGTGACGTCGGGACTGACGTTCAGGACCCGACAGCCGTCGCCGCCTGCTCGGGAAGGGGGTCCACCCCGGCCGTTGCCGCGCCCTCCTCCTCGTCTCCGAAGCCACCCGTCTTGCGCTTGGAGAAGGCGATGGCCCCGGCCAGGACGACGATGGCGCCACCGGCGATGCCCAGCCGGGCCCCGGTGTGGTGGCGCAGGGTGATGACGGCCGGGAGGATGAGCAACGACACCAGGTTCATGACCTTGATGAGCGGGTTCAAGGCCGGTCCGGCGGTGTCCTTGAAGGGGTCTCCGACGGTGTCACCGATGACGGCCGCCTTGTGGGCTTCGGAACCCTTCCCCCCTTCGTGGCCGTCCTCGATGTACTTCTTGGCGTTGTCCCANNGAGTTGGACAGGAAGTTGGCCATGAGCTGACCGGTGAGGATGGCGGCGGCCAGGAAGGCTCCGAGGGCCAGGTAGTTGATGCCGAAGCCGACGATGACCGGAGTGAGGACGGCCAGAAGGGCCGGGGTGACGAGCTCGCGCTGGGCGGCGGCCGTGCAGATGGAGATGACCCGGCCGTATTCCGGCTTCTCGGTGTAGTCCATGATCCCGGGGTGCTCCCGGAACTGCCGGCGCACCTCCTGGACGACGGTCCCCGCCGACCGGCCCACGGCCCTGATGGCCAGCGACGAGAACAGAAAGGCCACCGACCCGCCGATCAGCAGACCGATGAAGATGGTCGGGTTCGACACGTTGATCTGGGTGTACTTGGAGTCGAAGAGCTGGGCTCCGGTCAGGTGCAACCCGAGCTGGGAGGCGATCGTCTCCACGAAGGAGCCGAACAGCGACACCGAGGCGATCACGGCAGAGCCGATGGCGACACCCTTGGTGATGGCCTTGGTGGTGTTGCCCACGGCGTCGAGGCTCACCATGACCCGTTCGGCCTCACCGGTGAATTCACCGGACATCTCGGCCACACCGGCGGCGTTGTCCGAGACGGGGCCGAAGGAGTCCTCCGAGACGACCATGCCGGCTGTCGACAGCATGCCGATACCGGTGAGCGAGATCAGATAGAGCGAGAGCTCGACGTTGCCGTGGGCCAGCAGCACCGACACGGCGATGGCCACGGCGATGGCCAGGATGGCCCACACCGTCGACTCGAGCCCGAGGGAGATGCCGGACAGGACCGTGGTGGCCGGGCCGGTGCGGGTCGCCTCGGCGATCTCCTTGACCGGGCGCCTCTCGGTGGAGGTGAAGTGCTCGGTGATCTGGCTCGCCACCAGGGCCAGCAGCACCCCGGTGAGCACGGCGTAGAAGGCCTTCATGTAGTGGAGGTAGAAGCCGGCCACGAGCCCGGAGCCGAGGACGGTCAAGGCGGCGGCGGTCCAGAAACCCCGGTTGATAGGGGCCATGGCGCTCTTGTCCTTGGGCCGGGCCCGGACCACGAAGACGCCGATGGCCGAGGTCACGATGCCGATGGCGGGGACGATGATGGGGAAGATGACGGCCCGGGCCGAATGCTGCGAGAGGGATCCGCCGAGAGAGGTGAACGCCGCGTAGCCGAGGATGATGGCGGCCACGATGGTGATGACGTAGGACTCGAAGAGGTCGGCGGCCATACCGGCGCAGTCGCCCACGTTGTCGCCCACGTTGTCGGCGATGGTCGCCGCGTTGCGGGGGTCGTCCTCGGGNNCCGACGTCGGCCGCCTTGGTGAAGATGCCGCCGCCGACCCTCATGAACAGCGCCAGCAGGGAAGCCCCGAAGCCGAAGCCCACGAGCACGGCCGTGGCCGTGTTCTGGAAGAGGAACACGATGACCGTGGCGCCGAGGAGCCCGAGACCGACGCAGAGCATGCCGGTGACGGCCCCGGTGCGGAAGGCGACTTTCAAGGTGCCGGGCAGTTCCCCGCCGCGGGCGGCGGCCGCCGTGCGGACGTTGCCCCGAACGGCCAGGGACATCCCGATGAAGCCGGTGGTCCCCGACAGCAATGCCCCACCCAAGAAGCAGATGACCCGGAAGATCCCGGCCGAACCGAAGGAGAGGGCAACGACCGTGTGCCCGTTCACCTGGTGCGTCACCTTGGTGGCGGTGAAGAAGATCAGGACGGCCAGGGGGACGATGACGATGGCGATGGCCCGGAACTGTCGGCCGAGGAAGGCTTCGGCCCCTTCCTGGATGGCGGCGGCGATCTCGCGCATCTTGGTGGTGCCGGTGTCGGCCGCCAGCACCCCCTTCATAAGGATCAGGCCCACGACGATTCCGAAGAGGGCGGCCGCCAGGGCGATCACCAGCCAGGCCTTCTCGGGGCCGTGGAGGACGAAGTTCTGGTACCCCCCTTCAGCGATCAAGTGGCCCATTCGCCTGCTGCTCCCTTCATCGGTGTCCCGGGCCGGCCAAGTTGGCCGGTGCCCGGTCGTGCTTCGGTCACTGTCGATCGGTTCAGGTCGATCGGGGTGGGAGGCGGCTCGACGATGCAAGCCTCGGCCTCCCGGAGACGGGGCCAGACGATACCGACTCTCAGGTGCGGAGGTCCACCTCTTCGGTGTCGGGACCGGCGATGAGCTCGTAGTCGGGGTTCAAGATGGCCAGCCGACCCTCCCAGGCGCCCACCGTCCCCTGGGCCACCAGACGGGCTCCCTGCTGTATCCCGGGGATCTTGCGCCGCCCCTGGAAGACGAGCAGAAGAGCCCCGCTGCCGTCGACCAGGGTGCATTCGAGGTTCGGCGTCGGGGTCCGGGTGGGTACCCGGATCGACTTCACCCGTCCGGCCACCCGGACCCTGGCCCGCCAGGTGACCTCGGCGATAGGGGTGGTCCCCGCCGCCCGGGGGCCGAGCTCGGCGTCCATGCGGTGGACGTCGCGGGTGGTGCGCGCCGTGCGCTGCACGGCGGTCTCGATGATCCGGCGTCCGCGTTCGGCGGTCCCACCGCGCCTCAGTTGGAAGGGGACGATGGTGGCATTGACGTGGGGCAGCTGACCGACAGCGGCGGCGATCCGGTCGGCACTGCGGTCGTGCAGCAGGCGCCGCCAGCCGGCGGCGAAGCCGCGCTGGGGCAGCAGGATCGAGAGCTCGGTGGTGCCGTCGGCCGTGGTCTGGGCGGCCAGCTCGAGGGCGCAGCGGGCCAGGCGCCGGTCGGGACACTCGATGATGTCGAGCGGCAGGCGGCTCAACCCGAGACGGCTCCAGTCCGCTTCGAGATCCCCGGCCTCGAAGGGGTCGACGGCGAAGTGCACGGCGCGCAGCTCGTCCGGCGACAGCGTGCGGGCGTACTGCACGGCGCGCGCCGTGGCCAGGTCCATGCGGTCGATGAGGACGAGCACGATATGGCGGACCAGCACCGGTACCTCGCAGGCGATGGCGGCGTCCTGTTCGAGTTGCCTGTCCTCGTCGACGTACTGCCGGTGCAGCCGCAGAAGCAGCAGGACACCCAGGGGCAGCAGCACGATGACGACCCACGCTCCCTCCTTGAATTTCGTCACCGCGATGATGATGTCGACGATGAACGACAGGACAGAGGCCGTGCCGTTGATGACGGCGCGGCGCTGCCACTGGGGTTCCCGGTGCGTCAGGTGGTACTTGACCATGCCCGCACCGGCGATGGTGAAGCCGGTGAAGACGCCGATGGCGTACAGGGGGATGAGGCTGTCGACGCGTGCCTTGGTCACCACCAGCAAGACGATGGAGACGACGGTGAGCACGATGATGCCGTTGGAGAACACGAGCCGGTGCCCGCGCCGCGTCAGCGCCCGGGGAAGGTAGGAGTCGGCCGCCGCGAAACTGGCCAGGAAGGGGAAGCCGGTGAAGCTGGTGTTGGCCGCCAGCACCAGGATGAAGAACGTACCCCCCTGCAGGGCGATGTAGAGCACGTGGGCCACCACACCGTGTCCGTAGACGTACTTGGCGATCTGGGAGACCACGGTCGGGGTCCCCGGGACGCGCGGCACCGGATGGACGACCGAGGCCAGGAAGGCCACGCCCATCACCAGTGTGCCCAGGATCACGCCCATGATCACGAGCGTGATGCGGGCGTTCCTGGCTTCCGGTTGGCGAAAGACACTGACGCCGTTGGAGATGGCCTCGGTCCCCGTCAGAGCCGATCCTCCGGCGGCGAACGCCCGCATGACGATGAAGAGACTGGCCCCGAGCAACAGACCGCCCCCGGGCGTCCCCACGTGGATGGCACCGGGCTGGTCGAGCGACAAGGGATGCAACTCACCGAGGGCGTCCTTCACGATGCCGACGATGATCAGCAGCACCATGTTGACGATGAAGAAGTAGGTGGGGATGGCGAAGAGGCGTCCCGCCTCCCGGATGCCGCGCAGGTTGGCGTAGGCGATGAGAACGACGAAGGCGATGGCGATCTCCACCGTCCACCGTTCGAGCCCGGAGAACACCGACGTCAAGGCGGCCACGCCGGCGGCCACCGACACGGCGACGGTGAGGGTGTAGTCGATCAGCAACGACACCGCCGCGATCTGGGCCACGTTGGGACCGAAGTTCTCCCGGGCCACCACGTAGGCCCCGCCCGCCTTCGTGTAGACCTTCACCACCTCGAGGTAGGAGAGGGTGACGAAGAAGAGGACGACGATGACAGCGGCGCTCACCCCGATCACGAGGGAGAAGGCGGCCACCCCGATGACCCTGATCAGGTTGAGCAGGATCTGCTCGGTGGCGTAGGCCGAGGACGAGATGACGTCCGAGGAGAGAACGGCCAACGCCGTCGGCTTGCCGAGGCGCTCGGTCGCCTGGCGCTCGGACGCCAGGGGCGGGCCGAGAAGGGCGTTCTTCAGCCGGTAGCGCAGCGTCTCGGGCAGTCCCGGGGTGTCGAACGACGGCAGGGCCAGCGGCGCCACCGACCGGTCACCGGGTCGCAGGTGCGGAGTCTGGACGACTCCGTCACCACCGTCTGAGCGCCGGTCCGCAGCGCTCGTGGCCGTGGGCGGCCCCGCGTCGTTCACCCCCTCAGGTAACCACATCACCGTTCCCGGTCAGGGCACGGACCATGACCGCAGGGGGAGGGAAAGGGAATCCAAGGAGAATCCGATGAGAATCCGATGAGAATTGAATGAATTGTCATGGCGCCCCCCGCCGTGTTGCATGGAGCGGTGCACGTGGTCGTCGTGGGATGCGGTCGGGTCGGTTCCGGGCTCGCCGTGGGCCTCGCCCAACAGGGCCACAGCGTGGCCATCATGGACAAGGTGGCCCGTTCTTTCCGTCGCCTCCCGGGCGGCTGGCCCGGTACCACGGTGGTGGGTTCGGGCTTCGATCGCGAGGACCTCGACCGGGCCGGGGCGAGGACGGCCGACGCCCTGGCGGCCGTGACGAGCGGGGACAACTCGAACATCCTCACAGCCCGGATCGCCCGCGAGAACTACGGGATCGCCAACGTCGTGGCCCGGATCTACGACCCCCGGCGGGCCGAGATCTACCAACGCCTGGGTATCCCCACGGTGGCCACCGTGACATGGACGATCGATCAGGTCCTGCGGCGTCTGCTGCCCGAAACGGTCACCGGTGAATGGACCGACGCCACCGGTCAGCTCGTCCTCGTGGAGCATGCGCTGCCCGAGTCATGGGCCGGCAAGCGCCTGTACGACCTCGGCCTCGAAGGACGGGCCAACCTCGTGGCCGTGACCCGCGGCGGGGTCCCCCGGCTCGACGTCTCCGCCATGGTGGGCCAGGAGGGTGACGTTTTGCACGTGGCTGTGATGAAGGACGCCATGGTCGACCTCGAACGCCGGATCGCCACCGGGACCCCCGACGCCAAGTCGACCGAAAGCCGCAGACGCCAGTGAAAGTGGCCCCGCAGTGAAAGTGGCAATTGCCGGAGCGGGAAATGTCGGCACCGCCATCGCCAAGGACTTGAGGGCCAACGGCCACGACGTCTTGCTGATCGAGAGGGATCCCGACCTGGTGGAGAAGCTGCGGAACTCCCTCGACGTCACCTGGGTGGTGGCCGATGCCTGCGAGGTGAGCTCGCTGGTGGCCGCCGGGATGGCCGACGTCGACGTGGCCGTGGCCGCCACCGGCGACGACGAGGNNAAGCAGGAGTTCGCCGTCCCCCGGGTGGTGGCCCGGGTGAACCACCCCGACAACCACTGGTTGTTCAACGAGTCCTGGGGTGTCGACGTGTCGGTGTCGACCCCTCAATTACTCACGGCCCTCGTCGAGGAGGCCGTCTCGGTGGGGTCGCTCGTCCGGCTCCTGCACTTCGAGGGCGGGTCGGCCAACCTGGTGGAGGTGACCCTGGCCGAGGGGTCCCCGGCCGAGGGCATCGCCCTGGCCGACCTCGAGATCCCCCGCGACGCCACCATCGTCGCCGTGGTCCGTGCCGACCGCCTGGTGGTGCCCCNNAGCGCCGGTGACGAGGTCTTGGCCCTGGTCATCGGCGATGCCGAGGAGGCCGTACGCCGGTTGCTCGTCGGCCCCTGACCGGCCGCCGCACCGATCAGCCCGACCGTAGACTCCTCCCCATGGAGGCCGCCTTCTTCGACCTNNCCTGGACAAGACGGTCATCGCCCGGGCGTCGATGGCGGCGTTCGGCCACACCTTCTACCGCGGCGGCCTGATCTCGCGCCGGACCGTCATGCGGGCCCTCGTATCCCAACTCGTCTACCTCCACCTGGGGGCGAGCGAGCAGAAGCTGGCCCGGATCAGGGAGTCGGTGCTGGCCATGACGCGGGGGTGGGACCAGACCCAGGTGTCCGATCTCGTACGCGAGGCACTCGACAAGGTGGTGGAACCCATCATCTACGCCGAAGCCATCGAGCTCATCGAGCAGCATCGGGCGGCCGGGCGCAAGACCTACATCGTGTCCGCCTCGCCCGAGGAGATCGTCAAGCCGCTGGCCGAGTACCTGGGCGTCGACGGGGCCATCGCCAGCCGGGCCGTGGTCGACCTCGACGGTCGGTACACCGGAGAGATGGCCTTCTACGCCTACGGACCCTTCAAGGCCGACGCCATCCGCTCGCTGACCCTCTTCGAGGGGATCGACCTCGACGGGTCCTACGCCTACAGCGACTCCTACACCGATGTCCCCATGCTCGAAATCGTGGGGCATCCGGTGGCTGTCAACCCGGACCGGGTCCTGGCCCGCCTGGCGCGCGAGCGCGGCTGGGAGATCCGGCAGTTCTCGCGGCCGATCCGCCTACGCGACCGGGTGCCGGTGCCGACGCTGCCCACAGCCGCGGCCGTCACGGGGGCGGCCGTGGCCCTCTCGGGGGCGGCGATGTTGGCATGGCGCTACAACCAGCGGCGCACCGCCAGCTGACCTTGGTCGGAGAACCGGAGCAACGGGCGAAGGCGCCAGCCTCCGCCCCGGGGCTCAGGCTTCGCGCAGCCGCTTGGCGGCGACGAATCCGAGGGCGACGAGGATGGCGAGGATCAGCAGCTTCTTCACACCCCGGATCCTACCCATACGGCGCCGCCACCCACCAAAGAGGTGGTGACCAGGATCTATCTCCCGGGACGGATCAGACGGTGAGGAGATCCCGGGCGCCGGTGTCCGACGACGGGTGGCGCAGCTTCGACATGGCCCGGGCCTCGATCTGACGGATCCGCTCCCGGGTCAGGTTGAAGTGCTCCCCGACCTCCTCGAGGGTGCGGGGCTCCCCGCGGTCGAGGCCGAAACGCAGGCGCAGGATCTCGCGCTCGCGTTCGTCGAGAGGCGACAGGAGGCGGTTGATCTCATCGGGGAGCAACGAGGTGGCGGCCACCTCGAAGGGCGACTCGGCCGACCGGTCCTCCACCACATCGCCGAGCTCGGCGTCTCCGTCCTCACGCAGCGGCTCCGACAGCGACAGCGGCTCGGCCCGGAAACGCAGGGCCTCGATGAGCTTGTCCTCCGGCATCTCGACTTCGGCACCGAGCTCGGCCAAGGTGGCCGGGCGTCCGTACTTGAGCTCGAGCCGGGCCTGAGCCTTCTGGACTCGGGCCAGGGTGTCGCCGGCATGCACGGGGAGGCGGATGGTACGACCGGTATTGGCGATGCCGCGGGTGATGGCCTGACGGATCCACCACGTGGCATAGGNNGCGTGCATGAGGCCGAGGTTCCCCTCCTGGATGAGGTCCAGCAGAGGCAGGCCCGAGGCTTGGTACTTCTTGGCGATCGACACCACGAGGCGGAGGTTCGACTGGACGAAGGTCTGCTGGGCAGCCTCGCCGGTCGTGATCTTGCGCTTCAACTCACGACGCTTGGACGGCGTGACGTCTTTCGGCTTT
The DNA here is from genome assembly GCA_003131945.1 of Acidimicrobiaceae bacterium. Next base: position 2,374 of record PKWD01000229.1, on the reverse strand, counting down.
CCTGCGCCGAGCTCCTGCTCGGCATCGCGACCGGCCTCGATCGTCTGCGCCAAACGGACCTCGTCATCCTTTGTCAGCAGCGGATACTGCCCGATGTCCGTGAGGTACAGCCGTACAAGATCTTCCTCGTCGCGCTCGACGCGCTCCTTCGCCAACGTCCTTGCCCTTCCTCGGGTCCCCTCCGGCGGTGCCTGCCGGCAGGACTAACCTTTTCGCCTGCCCCACGCACCGGTCGGTTGCCCGCAGCACGGGAATTTTTTCCGGGCTGCGGACGGCGGTCGCCTGTGGATATCAGTTTACCGGCGCCGTCAAGGGCAACAGGTCACCCGGGGCCGGTTCAGTCGGCCGAAAGCGGCTGCGGCCACGGTACGAGGCCCGGTCCGATCCCGGCCAGGACCTCTTCCAGGGCTTGTTGATGGGCCGTCACCACGGAGATGTCGTGCGGCCGGTCGACCAACGTCTGCACAAGAGTTTCCGTCGCCTGCCACGCTTCGACCTCGTCGCGCACCACTAAACGTAGTGATCGCACTACAGGACCGTCGGCCACCGACGCCGCCCGGCGCAGGTGGAGGCCGTAGCCGGCGATGAGTCGGGGGAGCACGACGCGGGCCAGGCCGACAAGCCTCAGGAGCGTGCCCCCCGCCGCCGGGGCCTGCCCCGGGGCCCCACCAGAGAACAGCACGAGCATGCGGTCCACCTCGACGCTCGGGGGCAGCGTCAACGTGGCGGGGTCGAGACCATCGAGGACGGGAAGCCGCTCGGCCCACAGCTCGGCATGCCACGCGTGCTGCTGGCTGTAGACGTCGAACATCAGGCGGGCCTCGGCCACCGCCTCCGATGTCACCCAGCCGCCGAGCACCTCGAAGAGACGGCGTTCGATCCACTGGTAGCCGCCGATGACACGGGCCTGCTCCTCCAACGGGAGGGCTCCGGCACGGGCCGTCACCGAGGCGTCGCCGGGGCCTTCGACAGCCAGCGCCATCGCCTCGGTCGGATCACCGGCCACCGGCAGGCCTCCCCTCGGCCGGCTCCGTCGGCAGACTCTCGATCGGCACCGTCGTCTCGGCGAGCACCGTCGGCTCAGTCGGATCCGGTGCTCGGTCGCGGTAGCGGTTGGTGATCGGCATCCGGCGGTCCTTGCCGAACGCCTTGGCCGTGATGCGGACACCGGGTGGTGACTGGCGGCGCTTGTACTCCGCCCCATCGACGAGCCGGGCCACCCGCGTCACGATCTCGGGGTCGAATCCCGCCCCGGCCACCTCGGCCACCGAGCGGTCATGGTCCACGAGCGCCTCGAGGACCGGGTCGAGAATCTCGTACGCCGGCAGACTCTGGTCATCGCGTTGATCGGGTCGCAGCTCGGCTGACGGGGCCTTGGTCAGAATGGCGTCGGGGATGAGATCGGTCCCGGCCACGGCGTTGCGATGACGACACAGGCTGTACACGAGGAGCTTGGGGACGTCCTTGATCACGGCGAAGCCACCGGCCGAGTCTCCGTACAAAGTGGAGTAGCCGGTGGCCAGCTCGCTCTTGTTCCCGGTGGTGAGCACGATCCATCCACGGGCATTCGACACCGCCATCAGCAGGACGCCGCGGATACGCGACTGCAGGTTCTCGTCGGTGAGCCCGACCGGAGGAGCTCCGAGAACGGACGCCAACATGCCTGCCAGGGCGCTGTGGGCATCCTCGATGGGAACGGTGCGGAGGTCGATGCCCAGGTTCTGGGCCAGAACAGAGGCATCGCCGACGGACCCTTCGCTCGAGTAGCGCGACGGCATGGCCAGAGCGTGGACATGGTCGGCACCGAGGGCGTCGACGGCCACGGTGGCCACGAGAGCGGAGTCGATACCGCCCGACAGACCGACGACGGCATCGCCGAAGCCGTTCTTGGCCAGATAGTCACGGGTTCCGAGGACGAGGGCGGCGTACACCTCGGCGTCGCCATCGAGCGCAGGCGGTAACGGCGGCGCCGGGCGGGCCACGGTGTCGCGCGCTTCGACACTGACCGGTACGACGGGCAGATCCCGGCCGAGCGAAGCGTCGATCGTCGACCGCCGACGAAGGGTCTCGGGCACCTCGACGTCGACGGTGAGAATCGTCTCGGCGAACTGTGGGGCGGCGGCCACCACGGCACCTGTGTGATCGACGACGAAGGAACCGCCGTCGAAGACCAGCTCGTCCTGGCCGCCGANNACGCGCTGGCGAGCCACGGCCAGACGGTCCGCCTCGCGGCCGATGAGATAAGGCGACGCGTTGATATTGACGATGAGGCGGGCCCCGGCGCCGGCTTGGACGGCGATAGGGCCGGAGGCGAACCACAGGTCCTCGCACACCGACACACCCACGGGAACTCCGGCCACCTCGTAGAGCTCGA
>PKWD01000031.1 GCA_003131945.1 Acidimicrobiaceae bacterium | reverse complement strand
CAATACCGTTCAGTTAAGCTACATAGGTGTAGTTTGACGGTGTGCCCCGCGGTGGTTGGCGAAAGCCTGTGTCGGACCGGCGGCTCTCCGACCTGGTCTCGGTGGGGGTGCTGACCCGGACCTTCCCACCGGCGCTGGTCGACGAGGTGGTCGCCGGTTGCGGACGGACCGAGCAGCGGAACCGGTCGTTGCCGGCACGGGCGATGGCCTACTTCTCCATCGGGATGGCGCTGCACTCGGAAGGCTCCTACGAGGATGTGCTGGCCCTGTTGACCGACGGCCTGGCGTGGACATCGGGCGAGGAGCCGATCGCCCTGCCCTCGAAGTCGGCGATCTTCCAGGCCCGCGCCCGGTTGGGATCCGAGCCGCTCCAGGTGCTGTTCTCCAAGGTGGCAACGCCCTTGGCGAGAGCGGGAACACCGGGAGTGTGGTTGGGGGGACGTCGACTGATCGCCATCGACGGGACCTCTCTGGATGTGGCCGACACCCCCGAGAACTCGGCCTTCTTCGGGCGACCCGGGGTCAACAAGGGCGAACAAGCCGCCTTCCCCCAGGCCCGGGTGGTGGCTGTGGCCGAATGCGGGACCCATGCCATCTTCGACGCCGCCGTGGGGACGTACACGACGCCGGAGAACACACTGGCGGGCGAGGTGATCGACCGGTTGGAGCCCGGGACGTTGTTGTTGGCCGACCGGGGATTCTGCGGATTCCCCCTGTGGTCACGGGCCGTTGCCACCGGTGCCCATCTGCTGTGGCGGGCCAACAGCAACATGAAGCCACGCTTCATCGAGACCTTGTCCGACGGCTCCTGGTTGGCCGAGCTCCGCCCGAGCGGCGCGGGAAGAGGCAAGGTCCAACCACTGACCATCCGGGTCATCGACTACCGGATCGATGATGGACGTCACAACGACGAGCCCTACCGGCTCTTCACCTCCATCCTCGATCCGAAAGATGTCTCGGCTCTGGATCTGGCGGCCGCCTATACCCAACGCTGGGAGATCGAGAGTGTGTTCGACGAGCTGAAGACCCACCAACGCGGTCCTCGCACCGTGCTGCGGTCGAAGTCGCCGGACCTCGTGCTCCAAGAGGTGTGGGGCCACCTCTGCTGCCACTACGCCATCCGCACCCTCATGTGGGAGGCCGCCGACCACGCGGGGGTCGACCCCGACCGGGTCAGCTTCGTCGCCGCCCTCCGCATCGCTCGCCGCTCGATCTCAGTGGCGCGCGATTTTTCCCCCTCAGGCGTCTGACCATGGTTGGCGACACGCCATCGCCTTGCTCGGGCGCAGGCTCAACCCGACCCGGCGACTGCGCAGCAACCCAAGGGTCGTCAAGCGCAAGTACGTGCAGTGGCACGTGAAGCGGGCTCGACATCGGTCGTGGCCACAGCCCACTGGACCACCCCGAGCCAGCGTTCCCGGAGCACCGAGTCCCTAACTGAACGGCATTGGCGTTAACGGAGCGTTGACGAGTGACCCCAGGACGCGAGAACGCCGGGCCCCAAAGCCCGGCGAGTTTGTAACTCGAACCGGTGTCGGAGAGGGGTTTGCAACCATAAGCACACGGGCCGCCTGGCGGACGGAGTGGGTCGCCTGAACGCCGTCACCTGGTCCAACGTTCCTCCCCCGCTCCCAAGAACCGGCAGCGTCCCTCGATGCCGTGGAGACGCCTGAGGGCGTCGGTTGGACCAACGACAGGCGGGCAAGAACAACAGCACCCGTGTCACCGGGCGAGCGGCGGCCGTTACCACCCGCAGGTACCATGAGGTCGTACTTCATCCAGAGGAGCCGAGGGGCCTGGCCCGGTGACGCTCCGCCAACCGGACCCTCGGGCACAGGTGGCAATGCCAGGACCGATGAGGAGGTCCGTCATGGTGTCGCAGGCAGTGGCGTCCGTGGATGGGTGGCTGGATAGAGCCGAAGAGGTCCTTCAGCCCAACAGGAGCACGGAATCTCGCCGTCCTCGGTCCCCTGGGACGATGAGCGTGAGGAGTGGGTAATCACCCTGGCCAGCTTCGAGAGGGCGCTGAAGTACCTGCTGGGTCGGCTTTGCCGTCGATACCGGCCGGTAGGTCGTGCAAGGAGGACGCCACAGGGGCGCGGTGGAACTGGCCGTGGTGGATAGTGCGACGCCCTCCGCACCTACGCGCAACCGGGTGATCTCGCTCGGGGTCCAGAGGGGTCGGGCTGGCCCTGCCAGGGCGCTCAGAACCGGCAATATGAATGCGCTACGGCGGTTCGCCGTCGGCACATAGGTGGATTCAACACTGGGCCGAGTTCAGCGACAAGAACCGGGGATCATGCCAGGCTGTTCGGGTGATGAGTGAACTTTTGCATGGGGTTCGAGAAGGGCAACTAAAGCGTCCAGATGGCCGCACGGTCGCCTGGAGCGAGTGTGGGTCGAGGGACGGGGTGCCCATGCTGCGAGTACCCGGAACGCCTGGTTGCCGCTACAGCGTGCGTGCCGATCGCAGGCCGTGGGAAGAGCGCGGACTGTGGATGATCACTACCGAAAGACCGGGATTCGGCGCATCCACCCAACTCCCCGGTCGGGGCTTCGCCGAGTCCGCCGACGACTTGGCAGCAATCCTGGACCATCTTGGGATCGAATCGGTGCGCGTCATCGGGGGCAGCGGAAGTGCCCCGCACCAGTTGGCCTTCGCAGCTCGTCATCCCACGCGGGTGCGGGCAATGACAATTCTGGTCGGGGCAGCCCCGACGACCGAGGACGAAGAGGCCCAGGAGATCGGACTGAACCGGCAGGCGCGCCGGCTGTTTCGGGTCGGGGACCTCGCCGGCGTTCGGCAACTGATGGTTGAGGCACGCGAGGCGCTCCTGGCCAACCCGCTCGCCGCCTTCCTGGAGATCATGGACAAGGCCCCTGAGGCCGACCGCGTGGTCATGGCCGACCCTGGTTGGCAGGAGGGCTGGACCGAATCCATCCGAGAAGCGCTACGCCCGGGGATCGAAGGGTGGTTCGACGAGGGACTCGCATTGTCTGGAGACTGGCACGATGTCGATTTGGCGGCCGTTCAGACATCCCTCACCTGGTGGCACGCCGCTTCCGACGCCAACGCCCCGCTCAGTGCCGCACAACGGCTGCTCGAAAGTGTCCCCCAGGCGCAGCTGCGGCTCTTTGGTGACGACGAGGGTCACATGGCGAGCTACCACCGCGAGGGCGGGATCCTCGATGAACTTCTTGCTCGCGGCTGACGGGTCCGACCCGCACATAAGGGTTGTTCTCGGTCGAGGCGAGGCTCATGGTCGTGGACGGGCTCAGATAGCGCAGAATCGGGGTTCCCGAGCACCCTCTGTCTCCACTCTCCGCGACTCCGCGCGGGCTGGAGTGCCCATGCTCTCAGCCGGGGTGCTGGTAGGGAAGCCGTCCGGTCACGCCAGCGAGGACATGAGCGTCACAGCGACCTGACACTCCCACTCCGGCTGAAGTCACGTTCGGCCAGCGCCTTCAAGGTGAGCAACTGCTTTCGCATCATCACCAAGTCTCCGGTAGGGAGAAGTCATCTCATGACCCATGGGTCATTGTCGCGTCGTGGAGGATCACCTTTTGTATTGGTCCGCTTACATTGCGTGGCCGTTCTCGCAGCACGAATCCAGGATGGATAGTGTCCCAATGAAACGGCGTGCGACGGAACGGAGGGGCACCGGTGAAGAAAATCCTAGTAAGTGGTCTGTTGGCGGTGACGGGGGCAATCCTGTTGCCGGGGATCGCGGGCGCAAGCGCTCTCAGCGGAACGGAGAACATCCAGATCACGCAGGTGAACAATCAGCCCGGAGCGGTATTCGCCCAGGGCGTGTTCAATGCGGGCGGCACGGACTACAAGAAGACCAATCGAACCGACCTATTCGTGTTTTCTGACGGAGCCTTCACCGTCCATCACGTGATTACCTCGAGCCCTCCCCCAACTTTCAATCCGACCACGTGCATGGTTACGGCCACCGAGGCCGGTACGTTCTCTCTCAACGGCGGGGTCGGGGCGTTCAAGGGAGTCTCAGGGTCGGGAACATTCAGCGCCTCGTTCATGGCCGCCTACCCTCGGAAGCCGAACGGGGCCTGCGACCTCGAACGGAACGCCCAGCCAACTGCGAGCGTGTCGCAGATCTCGGCCTCGGGAACCGTCTCGTTCAGCTGATCTGAGAAACTCAGCGCGGACGGTCGGAATCCGGTCGAGGAGTGACGGGCCCCGGCGTCCGCCGGGGCCCTGTCGCACTCTTGTTGGACGCCCTGAAGAAGCGACCCACAGGACCCGTAAAATGCCGGTTCAGAGTGGGGTCTAGGACGAGGGCCGACTGGGCTTCGGGTATCCGGTATACGGGGATTGCGAGCTCCCTGAAAATCCCAATCGGGCCGAGATGACGGCGTCAGACACGGAGGGCTTGATCAGGTGGTGCCCGTGCTATATCACCATGGCCGCATGTTTCCGGGCGGTCGGCGGTCTCGGTGAGTGCCCCATAACGCTACGGGACCCGCCAGGAGCAGAGGGTGGGAAACCATTCTGTCCGCGATGTTTGAAACTCCCTAGAG
>PKWD01000464.1 GCA_003131945.1 Acidimicrobiaceae bacterium | reverse complement strand
CGTCGGCACCCTGCTCGAATCCTGCACCGAGCTCATCGCCAACCCGACGGCCGGCGCCGACCCCGTCAAACGCCACGCCATGACCCAGCTCCTCACTCTTCTCCAGGGGACCTTGGAAGCGCGGGGCAAGGTGCTGCTCAAGTTGAACGTGGCGCGGGGCGAGCTCGACCAGGTCGTCGCCGTCCTGCCGTCGCTCGAGGCGCCCACCCTGTCCGAGCTGTCCGGCGGCGGGGGCTTCGCCGTCGAGGCCGTCGTGTCCAAGTCGGACGTGAACGTGCTCATCCCGGCACTGAAGGACAAGGGGGCCACCGACATCATCGAGCTCCCCCTGTCGAAGATCGTCCACTGACACTCTGACGGTGGGGTCTCATTGATGGCGCCGGTGACGAGAACGATCCGCACCGGGGTGGTCGACCAGTTCGACGATGCCCGCGGACTCGGGACCCTGCTCGATGACGACGGTCGCCGCTACGGCTTCCACTGCACCGCCATCGCCGATGGCACCCGNNCCCGCCGTATCGAGGTCGGGGCCCGGGTCACCTTCGTCCTCGCTGCCGGCCATCTCGGTCGCGTCGAGGCCCGCCAGATCATGCAACCGACCGGCTGACTCGCTGTCTCGTTCAAAGATGAGCGGAAATCGCAGACCTGGCGCTCATAAGCCTTCGATCTTCTTGCGCTGCGATTCTTCGGAGTCGGCCTTCAACTCCGCTTCGAGGAACGTCATGGCCTTGATGAACGAGGCGCGTTCGTCGGGACTAAGCCGGTCGAGGGCGCGCTCCATCGGAGCGCCGGCGCCGTCGATCCAGGAGCTGGAAACGGCGGCCCCGGACGGTTTCGGACGTGGCGAACCTGCTCGTGACCGAGGGTCGCCGGTTCAGACACCCGAAGACGTCTGAGACGGGCCTCGTTATGGGTCGGGGGACTGCGGGTCCGGACCACCGGCCGGGGCGTTCACCATCTCGCTGATCTGGACGTAGGTCAGCCGGATCTGGGCCAGGGCGTCGAGCAGTGACGTCTCGGCCTCCCCCAGGCGCCCGGCCAGTCCCCCGACGATCGCCCCCAGGGCGTCGACGGCCAGACGGGCCTCGTCGAGGTTGGGGGGCTGCTGGGACAGGTGGATGGCGGCCAGCTCGAAGAGGCCGTAGGCGTGGTTGGCCACCACCACCTCGGCCGGCGTCGACACCAGTTGGCTCCGCAGTTCGTCGAGCCGGGCGGCCAGCGCCTCGCGCTCCTCGGGGCCCAGATCATCGACGTCGTACCCGTCAATATCGGGCCTGTCTCCGGCGGGCCCACCGTCACCGCCACCGCCGTCCGGCGGGCCGCCGCCAGAGGGTGCCGACGACGTTTCCCGGCCGACCCGGTGCTCACCTTCAGGTGTCCAGAGACTGCTCACCCCTGGTAGCGTAGAGGCTCAAGTGAACAGGGAAGCGGGGTCGCACTTTTCGTGCACCCCCACCCGGCCACCACGGGAGTGGTGCGTCGGGTCACGGTGGTCCGACATGGACACCACGGGCAGCGGTCGCGCTTCCAACGAGGGCTCCGGGGAGACCTGGCGTCCACAATGACGGGAGAGATGCCGCATCGCCACCACCACGACCACCGGTGAGCCCAGGATCAACGACCGCATCCGCGCACGAGACGTGCGCCTGGTGGACCCCGATGGCCTTCAGCTCGGGATCCGGCCATTGCCCGAAGCGTTGACCCTCGCCCGACAGCTCGATCTGGATCTGGTGGAGGTCGCCCCGCAGGCGAATCCACCCGTCTGCCGCATCATGGACTACGGGAAGTTCAAGTTCGATGCGGCCCAGAAGGCCAAGGAATCGCGACGGAAGACCACCAGCGTCGGGATCAAGGAGATGAAGTACCGNNTCAAGGTCACGATCATGTTCCGGGGGCGAGAGGTCTTCCATCCCGAACTGGGCAAGAACATCCTGGATCGCCTGGCTCTGCAGGTCGACGGGATGGCCCGGGTGGAGGCCGAACCCCGGTTGGACGGCCGCAACATGGTGATGGTGCTGGCACCCGACAAGCGGGCCAAGCAGTCGGCGGCGGCCCGGGCGCCGAAGGACGAAGGTAGTGACACGGCGGCTCCGGCTCCGGCCCGGGTGGCCCAGACAGAGGTCCAAGAACCACCGGTGGCCGAACCGGCGGTGGCGGCGACACCGGCGGTAGCGACACCAGCGGTAGAGACAGCTGGACCGATCGCCAACGGGGCGGCCGGATCCAACGCAGAGGTATCGACGGGCGGCACCTCGGTCCCGGTCGAGGAGGGGACCTGAGATGCCGAAGATGAAGACCGACCGGGGGGCCGCCAAGCGGTTCAAGATCACCGGGACGGGCAAGATCCGTCGACGCAAGGCCAACCGGTCGCATCTGCTCGAGAAGAAGTCGTCGCGACGGACCCGTCGCCTCGGTCGGGAGATAACGGTGGCCAAGGCGGACACGCGCGAGATACGGCGGCTCCTCGGCCGCTAGCGCCCCCGGGCGCAGCCGCCCGCTCCGGACAGCCAGGAGACGGGCGGTCGTGGTGGTCCACGGACCACTTCGAACAACGAATCGATCGCATTGAAGGGAGTTGGACATGGCCAGGGTGAAGCGCGCCATCAACGGCAAGAAGCACCGCGATGCCATCCTCGAGCAGGCGCAGGGTTATTACGGCAACCGCAGCCGGAGCTTCCGCTCCGCCAACGAAGCGGTCATGCACTCGCTGCAGTACGCCTACCGCGACCGGCGGGCCCGCAAGGGTGACTTTCGCCGGCTGTGGATCCAGCGCATCAATGCCGGGGCCCGGGCCAACGGCCTCAGCTACAGCCGGCTCATCGCCGGCCTGCGTCACGCCGACATCACGGTCGACCGCAAGGTCCTGGCCGACCTGGCCGTGACCGACCCCGACGCCTTCGCCCAGCTGGTCGGCCTGGCCAAGGCGGCCCTGCCCCCCACACCGGCACCGGCGGCAGCCACGGCGGCCGCCGTCGGGGCCGAGACGGTCGACGCCCCCTGACGCAGCTCGGCCTGCGCCACCAACGGGTCCAGCGCCTGCGCCGGCTCGTCCGGCGCCGCAGCGTCCGTCAGTCCGAAGGCGTCTTCGTCGTCGAGGGAGCCAAGCTCCTCATCGGCGCCCTCGAGGCCGGGGCCGAGGTGGAAGCCGTCTTCGTCGGCACCGGGGAGACGGCTCAGTCCCCGGCCGTGGCCGACGCCCTCGAACGGGCCCGGGGTAAAGGCGTCCGGATCTTCGAGCTCGGTCCCGGCGTGGTGGAGCGGGTGGCCGACACGGTCACCCCCCAGCCGCTCCTGGCTGTCGTCCGTACCCCCGGGGCCGTCCTCGACGACCTCGCCGCTGCCACCTTCGTCGTCGTCTGTGTCGACGTCCGTGACCCGGGCAACGCCGGCGCTGTCATCAGGAGCGCCGATGCCGCCGGCGCCGACGGTGTCGTGTGCTGCGCCGGCACGGTCGACCCTTTCAATCCGAAGACGGTCCGGGCCTCGGCCGGATCGGTTCTCCATCTGCCGGTGGTGGCCGGGGCCGACCCCGGTGACGTGCTCGACACCCTGGCCGGGCGGGGGATGCGGTGCCTGGCGGCGGTGGCCCACGGGGGGACCCCCTACACCGAGGTCGATCTGGTCGGCCCTCTGGCCCTCGTCCTCGGGAACGAAGCCGCCGGCCTGCCCGATGAGCTCGGCGCCAGGCTGGAGCACCGGCTCACGATCCCCATGGCCGGTCGGGCCGAGTCGCTCAACGTCTCGATGGCGGCGGCCGTGCTGTGCTTCGAGGTGCGTCGGGCCCGTTCCCGCCCGCTCTAACCTGCTGCCCATGGAAGAGGCCCCGTGATGAGCGACCCCGGTGACGCCGACGCCTCTCTGGTGGCGACGGCCACGGCCCGGTTGACAGCGACGAGCTCGCTCGACACATTGGTCGAGGTTGAAGCCGAGCTTCTCGGCAAGCGGTCGACATTGGCGGCGGCACAGAAGGCGCTCGGTGGGCTCGAGCCTGAGCAACGTCGTGAGGCCGGTCTGCGTCTGCAGACGGTGCGCAAGCAGATCGAGGCCATCGTGGCCGAGCGCCGGGCCGCACTGGAGCAGACGGCGCGCGCCGACCGGCTGGCGGCCGACCGGTTTGATCTCACCGAAGTGCTCGCATCCGAGGTGCCGTGGCGGGGACATCTCCACCTCGTCCAACGGACCCGCGACGAGCTCGAGGACGTCTTCGTGGGCATGGGCTTCGCCGTGGCCGAAGGTCCCGAGGTGGAGACGGACTGGTACAACTTCGAAGCCTTGAACATGCCGCCGGCCCATCCGGCCCGAGGCATGTGGGACACGCTCTACCTGAACCTGGGTGAGCCGGAGACGGTTGTGCTGCGGACCCACACCTCCCCGGTCCAGATCCGGCTCATGCAGACCCAGGCCCCGCCCATCTACGCCGTGATGCCCGGGCGCTGCTACCGCCGCGACACGCCCGACGCCCGCCACATCCCCACCTTCAACCAGATCGAGGGTCTGGTCATCGACCGCGGCATCTCCTTCGCCGATCTGGCCGGGACCATCGAGACCTTCACCACCGCCTACTTCGGGCCCGACACCCACTCTCGGCTGCGGCCCTCCTACTTCCCGTTCACCGAGCCCTCGGCCGAGATC
>PKWD01000339.1 GCA_003131945.1 Acidimicrobiaceae bacterium | reverse complement strand
GCCTGACGTGACCGCCACTGCAAAGCTACCGGCCGTCGTGTTGGCTGTGAAGGCCGTCGCCGTGGCCACCCCACTGGCATTCGTGTCAACCGTCGTAGTGGCGACGCCGCCGACGAAGGTACCGCTGGGTCCACTGGCCGGCGGAGCCGTAAACACGACCGGTGTGTTGGCGACCGGCACCGGGTTGTGGTTCGTGTCTTCGATCGTGGCGCTCAATTGAATCGCAAACACCCCGCCCACCGTCTGGCTCTGGCCGTCGCCGCCAGTGCTCACGACCTGGGTGGGCGCACCGGGGGAACCCGTGTTGGTCTCGGTGAACGCGATCGGGGCCAGACCTATCGATGACGGGGTTACGGCGTAGGTGCCGTCGGTGCTATTCGCCGNNGGCGGTGGCCGTGGCCACGCCGCCGCTCGTCGTGAGCGCACTGGTGGTGTTGGATCCATCAGCGAATGTGCCACTGGCGCCACTGGCAGGTGCGGTGAAGTTCACTGTCGTGTTAGGGACGAACACCGGGTTTCCATACTGGTCCTCGACGGTTCCCTGCAAAGTAATAGCGAAGGCGGTGCCGATATTGGCGGTCTGACTCCCACCAGTAGTAGGCGCCACCAGCGCCGCAGCCGCTGCGACAATCGTAAAGGTAGGACTGCTAGTAACTACCGTCGTATCGATCGATGAATGGACGCCGATGGCGTCAGTTCCGGCCGATGTGGTGTTGGTCACGGTGTTTCCAACGCCTGCCACGACGGCAACGGCGGTTGACAGAGGAACCGTAACAGGCGTCGTGATCGTCACATTGTTGGCGGCTGTATGGCTGGGCAGGACAGACACGAGAGTCGCGTTAACGGTGTAGTCGTTTGCTATCAGTGGAAATTGGGTGCCGACCGGCCCACTCAAGGTGATTGTATCGACACCACTCGCCAACGCACCGGCAGAACTCGTGGTGAAGTCGATGGTGTACGTCGCTGCGGCCCCGGCGGTGAGAGAGGACGGAGACGCGGTCACGCTGCTGACCGCGGCAGCGTCANNGCGGCGGGAGCCATGAAAGCGAAGGACGCGATCAGGGCTGCGGTCACCCCGATTGCGAACCTACGGATCGTCTTTCTTGGCACGGTTATCTCCTGTCTGAGTTCGCACTCGGCTACAAATCGGAGCGGTACGACCCGGGTGAGCTGAAGATGGGGCAAACGTTCAGATCCAGGCGTCAGCCCGCCCGAAAGCTCCAAGACTGACGGGGACGTGAACGCGATCGTTGCGCAGAGCGGGGAACGCAGTCTCGATGCCCTGGACGATCACTGTCAGAGGAGCGATCGGCGGTGACGGTCGTTGAGTGTGCACAATCACGCCGACAAAGGACGCAACGACTCGGTTCACTGACGTAGTACGCCTCTTCCGATGGATCGGGGAGAGGACACGTCGAGCCTCGGCGACAGGCAACGAAATCGGTGCCCTGTCTAAACAGCGCCCCTCTCGCGGGGTCCTTATAGGCATCGACCAATTTTGAACAGAGCTGAAGGAGAACTCTCAGTCTGAAATCCGTTTCCGACGATCCAAAGGTGATTTCGGATCAGTGTTCAACGAAGACGGATAATGCGGCTCGAAAGCTTGCTCTGGCCGGCGTCGGAAGAGTGCCCTATTGAGAATGGAGCGCGGAGGACTCGATTCTGCATTTCACAGGTTGCGGTCGTATGAAAGTCCGGTCGCACGATCTTCGAGGACGGCGCGGATTCGTCGGACGCCGGCGCTAGAGGACTCTTCCTTGGTGATCCGGAAATGCCCCAGCACACCGGTGTGCTCGACGTGCGGGCCGCCGCAGATCTCCTTGCTAAACCACTCGCTCGACGGGTCTCCAGCCGTGTACACCTTGACCGTCTCCCCGTATTTGTCGCCGAAGGCACCCAGGGCACCCTCGTTGAAGGCTTCTTGTGGGGCCATCTCACGAAAGCTCATCGGCCAGTCGTGATCGATGGCTTCGTTGACGATCCGTGCCACCTCGTCACGTTCCTCCTGCGTCATCTTGGCAGGATGGGAAAAATCGAAGCGGAGCCTCTCGGCTGTCACATTGCTGCCTCGTTGGACCACATGTTCGCCGAGCACCTCGCGAAGTGCCTCGTAAAGAAGGTGGGTTGCCGTGTGTAGCTCGGTCGTCGCCTCGGACTGGTCCGCAAGACCACCCTTGAACAGACCTTGGGCGGCGGTCTTGGAGCGCTCCCGCTGTTCGCTCATGAGATCGTCGTAACGTTGACGCCACTTCGGATCGNNAACGGCCGTCCCGGCCGAGACCGCCTCTTCGATGCTGAGCTCGGGTGGGAAGCCGTACGTGTCGAAGAGCATGAACACGGCGTCGCCGGTCAACTGCGAACCGACAATCTTGCCGAACTCTCGCACTCCTCGCGAGAGGGTGCGGCGAAACAGGGTCTCCTCGTGGCGAAGGACGTCGACAATGCCACCCTGTCGCTGCGAAAGCTCGAGATAGGCTTCTCCGTAGGCAGCAACCACCGGCTCGACCAGAGGGCCCAGTAGTTCCTCCTCAATTCCGAGAGCATGGCCTTGGCGCAGCGCGCGGCGAGCGAATCGTCTCATGACGTAACCCTGGGCGGTGTTCGATGGGACGACCCCGTCGGCGGCCAGGAACACGAGGGCCCGTACGTGGTCTGCGACGATCCGCAGGGGCGTATTCCGGTCGTCGTAGCTGGTCCCGGAAAGCCTTTCCAGGTGCTCCACGAGTGGCCTTAGCAAGTCGATACGAAAGGCATCGGGTGAATCGAGCATTGCCATGGCCATCCGTTCCAGGCCGCCGCCAAAATCGACGTTACGCTGCTCAAGCTCCTCGAAACCAGCCTCAGTTCGCCGATATTGCATGAATACCGAATTGCCGATCTCGATAAAACGGCCGCAGTCGCAATGCGGATGGCACTCCGCTCCGAATGCAGGGTCGTGCACAACCTGATCGAACAGGAAGAAGACTTCGGAGTCAGGGCCCCCAGGTTCGCCGACCGGCATGGCTTCGGGCGTACCGGCGCGACTCCACCAGCAGTTGCTCTCGTCGTAGAAGCCGATGCGGGCGTCGCCGATGCCGATCGAGGCAGCGATCTGGGACGTTCCCAGATCTCGGGTCGGTGCCACGATTCCGACGCCTGCGAACAGGGCCGTCCAGATCTCCGCCGATTCCTCGTCGCGGGGAATGTGCCACTTCGAAGAACCGGAAAACACGGTGACGAACAGACGCTCGGGGTCGAGCCCGANNAGTTGCCGAGCATCTCGAAGAATGTTGTGTGGCGGGTGTCGCCGACCTCGTCGATGTCTTCAGCTCGGAAACAAGGCTGGGAGTCAACCAACCGGTCGCCGGCCGGGTGGGCTTCGCCCAACAGGTACGGCATCAGCGGCTGCATCCCAGATCCCGTGAACAAAGTCGTCGGATCTTCCCGGGGCACGAGGCTCGCTCCGGGGATGACGGAGTGCCCTCGTCCAACGAAGTAGTCGAGGTAGGCATTTCTGAGAGCGGCAGTTCCCATTAAGGCCATGCGGGCAAAGTTATCGGTTGGGCGTAGAGCGAGAACGGCTTGGCGTGCTCGAATCCGAGGACCGCCTTACTTCGGACGTCCATGGCCCTGGCTGGGCTCGCATGCGGCATCCTCGGAATCTTCGTGGCCAACCCCGCCCCGGGTCCGTAGGCGATCATCTTCGGCGGTGTCGCTTCGCCGCCGTGCGAATCATGGTGGGTCGTCACGACATACGGCAAATGCCTCAGTGGCTTGGCATTGATGAGGAGGGGTCGCGCTGCTGAGCGCCAGCTCTCCTCATGAGCCATCAGCGGNNGGAGTGGGATTCGAACCCACGGGAACCGAGGTCCCACGGCTTTTCAAGAGCCGCGCATTCGTCCGCTCTGCCATCCCTCCGAACAGGTCCAGGGTAGTGCGAGCCGTTTCGCCCGGGCCCACCGCCTGCCGTTCGGTCAGATTTCGGCGATCTGGCTCCGCAACGAGCGGATCCACACGTCGGCCTCGTGCCAAGCGGTGCTGGCCTGCTCGCGGGCGGCGGGACCGTGCTCGCCGGCGGCGGGGTACGAGCCGAGGAACTTGACCCCGGCGATTTCTGCATGGAGGACCCTGAGACAGTCGGCGACGACCTCGTGAGCCAGGTGGCCCGAGAGGTCGATCAGAAAGCAGTAGTCGCCCAGTCCTCGCTTGGTCGGTCGGGACTCGAGCTTCGTCAGGTTGATGTTGCGTGCCGCGAATTCGCTGAGGATGGCGTGAAGGCTTCCGGGCCGATCCTCACGCTGGAAGCACACGATGCTTGTCTTGTCATGGCCTGTCGGCGCCGGGACACCGATGGGGGCCAGAGCCACGAAGCGCGTCTGGTTGTCCGGATGATCCTCCACCGCCGACGCCAGAATCTCGAGACGGTAGAGCTCTGCAGCGAGGCGCGGGGCCAGAGCGGCCGTGTCGAGGCGTCGGTCTTCGCCCACTATGCGAGCTGCCTCGGCGGTGGAGTTGGTGGGGATCACCTCGGCACCCGGAAGCTTCTCGGCCAGGAAGCGGCGGCACTGCCCACTGGCGTGGGGAAACGACAACACGCGGGTGATCGATGCCATGTCCGCTCCGGACGGGGCCATCAGCTGCATGTGAATATCGAGGACGACCTCGCGCTGAATGAGGAGATCGACCTCGAAGACCAGGCTGTCCACGATGGCATTCACGGTGCCCTCGATGGAGTTCTCGATGGGCACGAAGGCCAGGTCGGCGAGCCCGGTTTGGACGGCATCGAGGACCTCGAGCAGACCTCCGACCGGAAGAACCGTCCTCGCCGCGTAGTCGGGCTGGGTGAACAGCGCTTCCTCAGTGAATGTGCCGGCGGGTCCCAGGAAGGCGATCGTGCCTAAATCCGTCCCCGATTCCCAACTGTTGGCCGGGGTCGCAGTCATGTCCATGTCCGGGCAGGATAGTGGCGACTATGGACGAGCCCGCCCTGCGCCAACTCCTCGACGACGTCCGTGCTGGCGTGGTCACGCCCGATGAGGCGGCGGGGCGCCTGCGGCGCCTGCCTTTCGCCGATCTCGGCTTCGCCCGGGTCGATCACCACCGCCGGTTGCGGCAACGGGTGGGCGAGGCGGTCTACGCCCCGGGGAAGACTCCTGAGCAGTGCGCCCTCATCGTACGAGAACTGCTGTCGGAGCCGGACAGTGGTCCCGTTCTCTTGACCCGCGCCGAGCCGGCCCAGGTGGCCGCCGCCACCGAGATGGCACCGGATGGAGAAGTAACGGCGACGGGATCGCGAGCAACTGTCGTTTGGCGGTCCGCCCCCGTACGACCCGGGCGCGTGGTTGTGGTCACGGCGGGGACCGCCGATCTTCCCGTGGCCGATGAATGCGTGGCTGTTCTGCACGCCTATGGTCTGCGCCCTACGGTTCTGGCCGACTGCGGTGTCGCCG
Organism: Acidimicrobiaceae bacterium; assembly: GCA_003131945.1. Next base: position 20,531 of record PKWD01000339.1, on the reverse strand, counting down.
GCGTTCATCGCCTGCTGGCGTCCGTCGACGAGCTGGCTGAGGCCGATGCCGTCGTCGTCGTCGCCGGCATGGAGGGAGCCCTGGCCAGTCTGGTGGGAGGTATATCCGCCGCCCCCGTTGTGGCCGTTCCCGTGTCGAGTGGGTACGGCGCCGCCCTCGAGGGGGTCACCGCCTTGCTCGCCATGCACGCATCGTGTGCTGCCGGCCTTACCGTCGTGGGTATCGACAACGGTTTCGGAGCCGCCTGCGCCATTGCTCGGATTCTCCCGTGAGCAGCGGCGGCGGGAGCGGCGCACCCGGGTCGGCCCGGGGCGTCGCGCATGACGCCGTACCTCCGACAGCGTCGACGATCGCCTGGTTCCACTGTTTCGCCGGCATTGCCGGAGATATGGCTCTCGGCAGCCTGCTCGATGCCGGTGCCGATCTGGACCAGGTCCTAGGTCTTCTGGATCGCCTGCCGTTTCACGGCTGGCGTCTCAACGCCGAGCCCGTTCTACGGGCAGGCGTGGCTGCCACCTTGGCCGTGGTGGAGGTCAGCGACGACGTCGTCGTGCGCACGCACTCCCACATCGTCGGGTTGGTCGAAGAGGCGCGCCTTCCCGCACGTGTGGCCCGGCGTTCCCTAGCCGCCTTTGCCGCCCTGGCTGAGGTCGAGGGACGGCTCCATCGCCGTCCACCGTCGCAGGTCCACTTCCACGAGGTCGGTTCTCACGACACGATCATCGACGTGGTAGGGACAGCGGCGGCGCTCGAGGTTCTCGGAATAGACGAGGTGACATCGTCCTCGGTCGCCACCGGGACGGGAACGGTGCGCACGTCTCACGGCTTCCTTCCAAATCCGTCGCCCGCCGTGGTCCGACTTTTGCAAGGAATACCGACGTGGGGTCGAGACGTCGCGGTCGAACTCACCACCCCGACGGGCGCGGCCCTCCTCGCTTCTCTGGCATCTCGCTTCGGGCCCCTACCACCGATGCGGATCGCATCAACCGGCTTCGGTGCCGGGAGCCATGAACTCGACGGCCTGCCCAATTGCACTCAGGTGGTCGTGGGGGAGTCGCTGGCGGCGTCCATGCCCGGCCAACCTCTCGTCCTTCTCGAAGCCAATCTTGACGACGCCACGGGCGAGACGCTGGCTCACGCGGCTCAGACATTGCTCGACGTCGGTGCCCTCGACGCATGGATCACTCCGGTGATCATGAAGAAAGGTCGTCCCGGATATACCGTGAGCGCTCTCGTCGATCCGGCACTGGTGGACCCGGTGGGCCATGCGCTGCGAACCGAAACCGGAAGCCTAGGAGTGAGGGCCACCAGCCAGGAGCGTTGGCCGGCGGCCCGGTCCATGGACGAGGTGGAGGTGGAAGGCGCCGCCGTCCGCGTGAAGGTCAGCCCCGGAAGGGTGAAGGTCGAGCACGCCGATGCCGCCCGCGTGGCGGCGCGCACTGGGCTACCCCTGCGAGAGGTCGTCGGCCGCGCCGAAGCCGCATGGCGCCGCCGCGTCGACGACGCCCCGGACGTCACCGCCCTGGGCGACGGCCCCGGCCAACCTGGCGCACGAGGGCACCAGCCACCCGATGGGCAGGAGCCCGCTTAGAGCTGACGGTCTCGGCGAGGCCCCGACGGCGGGTGCGGCCGGTACGGTTGATGAGATGACGTCGTCACCGCCAGAAGGCTCGACGGAGCCACCGGACGATCCCGAAGACTGGACCGACGAGCAGTGGCTGGCGTGGCTGGAGGCGACCGACCCCGGTGAGGTCGCCGAGCCCGGACCCCGGTTGGCCAGGTGGAGGGAACATCCGGTGGGCAGTGTGCTCGGGGCCGCCATGCTGGGTCTGCGCGACGCCATCTACGGACGATCCGACAATGAGGTGGCGATTGTCCAGGAGGCGGGTGACGATCCCCCCGATGACGACCTCCACGATATTCGCCTCGACCTCGACCATCCCGAGCGTTCGGAGGTCGTGGTGCGCCCGCCGCCCTCGGCACCGGAAGCCTGAACCGCGCCGCACCGATCGAATGCCCAGGCCGGGGGACCCTCTGGCTGTTTGAGCTTATGAGGCGGAAGCGGCTTCGACGACAAGACCGGCGGCGACGAGCGTCTCCTCGCCGTTACTCGGCGCCACCAACTGCAGGCTGGCGGGAAGATGTCCTTCGGTCGGCACCGGCAGAGACAGGGCCGGAATGCCGGCCAGGTTCACGGGCAGCGTGCAGCGTGCCACCAGGAGATCGTTGGCGTCCCCGAACAGTGGGGGAAGGATGGTCAGAGTCGGCAAGGCCAACAGGTCGACCCGTTTGAACACGGCCTCCATGCGCGAACACCACAACGCCTGCGCTGTTCGTGCCGCCGCCAAGGAGACCTGGTCGGACGCATCCCGACCGAGCTGCAGGCGACCGAGCACGTCGGCCCCGATGGCATCGGGGCGGGTCTCGGCCAGCACCCGATTCGTGGTCCAGGCTTCGGCCAGGAGAAGGAGGCCGCCGGTGAGCGAGACCGACTCCCACTCGGGTATGTTGATCTCCACGACATCCCAGCCGGTGGCGGCGAGGGCCCGGTCGATGGCGGCGTCGATCCTCGGGTCGGCCTCCAACCTCATGCGTCCCACCCGCCAAGAGGCCGGAGCAGCGGCGGCGAATCCGGGCTCGAGCAGCCCCATGCCCACCTCAAGGCCACCGATGTCGCGGGCCATGGGCCCGACGGTGTCGAAGCTCGGGGACAACGGCCAGACGCCTTCGATGGGGACCCGGCCCCACGTCGTCTTCAATCCGGCCGTTCCGCAACAGGCGGAAGGGATCCGCACCGAGCCACCCGTATCGCTGCCGTAGGCCACGTCGGCTTCCCCGGTGGCCACGGCCACGGCGGATCCACTCGATGAACCGCCCGGGACGCGGGCGGGGTCGAGAGGGTTGACCGGGGTTCCGAACCACGGGTTGACCCCCGTCACACCGAAGGCGAGCTCGTGGAGGTTCGTCTGGCCCACGATGCGAGCTCCGGCGGCCCGGGCACCGGCCAGGCAGGCGGCGTCAGCCAGGGCGGGAACGGCCGCCTCGGCCACGGCCCGGCACCCTGCCGTCGTGGGAACTCCCTCCACGTCGATGAGGTCCTTGACGGCAAGCCGAATTCCGGAGCCCACAGTGTCGAATCGCGTGATGAACGTGGTCACTGGGAGCGACACTACCCACGTCGGGCCGCAATCTACGCCAGGAAGGCCAGGTCAGTCGTCGTTGTGGACGTGATTCCACCTGTAGACATTCGTCTCGCGCTGCGCGAACCCAAGGCGGACGTACAGGCGGTTGGCTGCCTGGCGAGAAGGACGGGACGTGAGATCGACGGTGCGTGCCCCCGCTGACGTGGCGCGATCGAGCGCCTCGCCGACGAGAGCGGCACCGATCCCCTGACCTCGGGTCGATGCGTCGACGACCACGTCCTCGATCCACGCCCGAGGGCCGGTGGGGGCGCGGAACACGACCAGCGTGAGTGATCCCACGATGAGGCCATCGTCGTCGCGGGCGACAAGAAGCACGGTCCCTGGGGAGGTGGCGATGTCGCTGAGGTCGGTGTCGGTGAGCGGTGGGGCCGACGAGGACAGCTGGGGGATGAGGGCGGACAGCGCTTCCACGATCTCGGGGGTCACCGAGGTGACTTCTGTCACCACGACACCGTCCCTCGGAGGCTCGGATTGGCTGGGTCCCGTCACGGAAACGGCAGTGTAGAGCCAGGCGGCCCTCCTGCCCGAGGCGGGCTACCGTCGATGGGTACCGGATTCACGGGCGGGGAAAGAGGAGGGGCACCCACGTGGTCGACCAGGCGATGGACCCCACGCAGGGACCAAACGGAGAGGGCCACCGCCCGAACGTCCTGCTTGTCGTCTCGGACCAGGAGCGGCAGCGGGCGTGGTTGCCGCCATCGGTCACTCTGCCGTGGCGTGACCGCCTGATCGCCGAGGGCCTGGAATTCACCCGCTACTACACCCACTCATCGCCCTGCTCGCCCAGCCGGGCCAGCCTCCTGACCGGTCGGTACCTGCCCGGACACGGGGTGACGGACAACGTGATCATGCCCGAGCACGCTGAGCTCGATCCGTCCGTGCCGACGGTCGGTTCCCTGCTCGGCGCCAGCGGCTACCGCTCCTCCTACATAGGGAAATGGCATCTGTCACAGGCCACGCACCCCGATATGGAGGGTTACGGATTCTCCGATTGGGACGGCAACGACCGGCACTTCATGGGATGGGCAGGGACAGGCGTCCACTTCGACCCGGTCATCGCGTCGAATGCGGCTCACTGGTTGCGGTCAAACGCCCGCCCATCGGGCTCAACCGTCTCAACAGGTGCCACGGGCGAACAGCCCTGGTTCCTGACCGTTGCATTGGTCAATCCCCACGACGTCATGTGGTTCCCGGTCGACCAACCCGGATACGCCGAGCACCACCCCGAGGAGGTAGCCGGCATCCGCCGCGTCCTCGAGAGCGCGGCCTGGAAGGAAGACGACGCCCTGCCGATCTACGGCACCCCCTATGAAGAGGTATTCGAGGAGCTCCCGGCGAACTTCTCCGACGATCTGCACGCCAAACCGGAGGCGCACCGGCAGTGGCGGTGGGACCAGCAGCACGGACTATGGGGGTATATCGACCCCTCGGACAAAAAGGCGTGGCTCCGGCACCTCGACTACTACATCGAGCTCCACCGCTTGGCGGACCGGAGTCTCGGGACGGTGCTCCAAGCCCTGGAGGAGAGCGGGGCGTGGGACGACACCGTCGTCATCTTCACGTCCGATCACGGTGACATGTGTGGATCGCATGGACTTCGGTCTAAGGGCCCTTTTGTCTACGAGGAGATCATGCGGGTTCCGCTCTACGTGCGGGCTCCGGGGATGACCCGGTCGGGCACGTCGACGGGCGCGCTGGCCACGCACGTCGATCTGGCCGCCACCATCTGTTCGCTGGCCGGTGTCGATAGGGCCGTTGGCGACGAGGAGGCGGGGCCCACCCTCCAGGGTGTCGACCTGGCCCCTGTGCTGGCCGACCCCACTGTCTCGGTGCGCGATCACGTCCTCTTCGCCCAGGACTCGGCGCAGACGCAGAACCTCAACAACGTGCGCTACGCCTTGCGGGGGTTCTTCGATGGGACGACGAAGTACGCCCGTTACTACGGCGTCGGGGGCGGGAAACCCTCCACGGGGCTGTGGGGCAGAGACCCGGGGCGCAAGCTGTTCGATGTCGACTGCGCCTTCGATGACCAGGACCACGAGTGGTACGACCACGATTCCGATCCTCTCGAGCTCGTCAACATGGCCAACGACAGAGGTCACCGCCAGGAGCTCCGGGAGCAATTCGCCCGCCTGCGCGCCTACGAGATCGAAGAGATGGTCCCGCTCGTGGGAAGGCCGGGCTAAGGCCCGGATGAGAATCTGACGGTCGGTACCGGTTGAAACCGGCGCTCCGCCTCGGCCTTCAAGCGGGGCGAGAGCAGCCTGCCCTTGCGCAGGAAGCCGATTCCCGATCGTGCCCGGTTGCCGACAATGCTCCAGTCGGCGAGGGCCCGGTCGACGAGCATGCGAGCGGCAGTTCCTGCGCCGGAGGTGTCGGTTTCGGGGACGACGCGCCCGACGAAGGTACGGTTCTCCTGGCCCGTGAAGACCTCGGGGTGCGCGTGCATGGTGAAGCAGGCGGGGCCTTCGTCGATCGCCGGACTTCCCGGTCCGAGATGGACGATAAAGCCTTCGTCGACAAGTCGTGCACTCGACACCGGGAGACACATCGGAAAGCCGTTCGCATCGATGACGGTGAGATCCTGCAGTGTCAGTCGCTCGCAGACGTGGGCGGCGGCGTCGCGCCACGACGTCGGGGGAGTCAACCACGCCCGCGGCTGTGATCCCGAAGGTGTCGGATCAGAAAGTGGCGCGGCCGTGCCCTCGGGGGCGTGCCATGACTGAGGCGGATCGTCGAGATCGCGAGTCGGCCACCAACGGACGTGCAGAGGTGTGATCTCGATCCAGATGCGGGCGAAGTACCACCCCATGCGTTGCAGGACGAAACGGGGCTGACCCTTCATGGCCAGCGGATACTTCTCTGTGCTGATTCGGATGTAGCGGTCCGTGTTCGCCTGGAGATCCGCGTCGCGCACGGTGGCGAGGCCCTGGACGAGAACGGTGGCTGGGTGTTCGATCCCGGAGCCGACGGGATCGGCGAAGAGCAGGCAGACCCGCGGATCGCGCCGGGCCCGCTCGGCCTTGGCCGGATAGGTCAGACCTGTGGTCACGTCGAGGGTGCGACCATCTTCGCCGACGTACGGCGTGGTGGGCACCGTGACGGGAGCACCGGTTCGGGTGAGGCTGGCGTACTCGGCCGTAGCTGATCCCTCCCACACCTCGAGCAATTCGGCCGGCCACGGGTCCATACACCGGTGACCTTACCCAGCGGTCGGGCCGAAAGCCGAGGCCCCTGATTTTGAGGGATCATAGGGTTCGTCGTCGGTACGCGAGCCGACGGCGAAAAGGCACGCGATGTCATCGTGACCAGAGGGCCGGCAGCAAAGAGAGTGGTGTGGGGCATGTGACAGGGGCGTCTGGTTACCGCGTCGACGGAGGACGCGTGTCTCGGCGTACCTTCCTGCGCCGAGTCGCTGCCGCCGTCGGCCTCGGTGGAGCATCCTACGGAGTCGTCGAGCTTGCTTCGGCTGGAGCTTCTGACCCGCATCGTCGATCGGCGGCGACCCCTCGGCGGATCGTCCCTCATCCTCGCCCGCCGGTGGAACTGACGGCGTTGCCCGGTGGATCGGTGGTTCCCACGGCCGTCTGGGTCCAGCAAGAGAACGCCCGGGCGGGCACCACCAACTGGGTGGTGACCGGCCACCAAGTGCCGCGCGCCATCGAGGGGTTTGCCAACGTGACGAGTGCCGTGGCCGGAACCGACGTGACCCTCTTTGTGAACACCGTGGCGCGCAGCTTCCACGTCGAGGCGTACCGGATGGGCTACTACCAGGGACTCGGTGCCCGCTTGGTGTGGACGTCCGGTGATGTGACGGGCATCGAACAACCGGCGCCCACGGTGGCCGCATTCCTGAATATGGTGCAGTGTCCCTGGACGCCGTCGCTAACCGTACCGATCGACGACTCGTGGCCACCGGGCGCCTATCTGCTCAAGCTCGTCGGTGACTTCGGAGAGCAGCAGTACATCCCGTTGTGTGTGCGCGACGACGCCAGCACGGCTGCATTCGTGGTTCAGCACAGCGTGACCACCTGGCAGGCCTACAACCTGTGGGGTGGCTACAGCTTGTACAACGGCCTGACGGCGGGTGGGCTGGCGTACGGGCAGAGCACGGCCGGAAAGGACTTCGCTCATCGGGCGCGCATCGTTTCGTTCGATCGCCCCTATTCGCAGGACTGGGCTCAGGGGGCCGCCGACTTCATCGGGAACGAGTTTCCCTTGATCTTCCACATGGAGAGTCTCGGTCTCGACCTGACCTATTGGACCGATGTCGACCTTCATGAACGTCCGGAGCTCCTGCTGCAGCACCGGTGCCTGTTCAGCCTGGGTCACGACGAGTACTGGTCGCTCGAGATGCGCGACGGCGCCGTTCAAGCTCTGGACCTCGGTGTGAACTTCGGGATCCTCGGAGCCAACGCCTGCTATCGCCAGATCCGGCTCGAGCCGTCGCCGGTCGGTCCCAACCGCCTGCAGGTCTGCTACAAATCAGCCTCCGAGGACCCCATGCTCGGTAAGAACAACGCCGTGGTGACAGGTCCGGAGTGGTCGGCCCCCCCGACCTCCTGGCCTGAGTGCCAATTGATCGGGAGCATGTACGAGGACGTCGGCGCCGATGCCGATCTGGTCGTCGCCGACCCCTCATCGTGGGTGTGGGCGGGGACCGGTGTCACGGCCGGTCAGAAGCTCCCGAACGTCGTCCAGGGAGAGTACGACCGCTTCGATTCGACACTCCCCGGGCCCCGCAACGTCGATATCGTGGCCCACTCACCGGTTGCCAATCGTGGCCCGGGCCGCTTCTCCGATGTCACCTGGTACACCGCCTACGGCGGTGGTGGTGTCTTCGCCACCGGAAACGCGTCCTGGGTGAACAAGCTCTCGAACACCACGGCGTTCCCCACCGACGTCGTGCCCGCCGCTATCCCCGGCGTGACCGAGATCCTTCTGCGCGTCATGGAGAACGTCTACGGCGTCCTCGGCATCGGGTTGGGATCGGAGAACCAACCTTCGCGGGCGAACTGGTCCGTGGTGGCACCGGTGTCAGGACCGCCGCCGGCGCCCAACGTCACGGCCTGACCGCCGACAACGAGACGGTCGACGTCCATGGGCCCAGGCACCTTCCGGGGGNNGGGCCGAGGACGCGACTCAGGCAGCCTTCGGTGAGGAGGTGGCTCGGACCCGACGGAGCTGCGCCTCGAGTTCAACGACCGAAGACATGGCGCGATCGACCTCGTGCATGGCGTTGAGGGTGGCCCCGGGGGCCGATATCCGATGCACGACTTCCGTAATCTTCCGCAGCATGGTCTGCACGAGTCGCCTCCCTGGGACGTTTTCCGGTGCCACTGTCACGGTACGACAGGTAAGTAACCGTTTCGTCACGGCTCTGTGAACGGCGTGAGAACAGTGGGGAACGGGAAATGGCGGGGACCGGCGCCCGTCAGGGTCGGTCGCGAAACGACCGGGTCTGATGGTCCTCGGGCGGTTCGGTTCGGGGCACGGGGCGAGCCGGACCGGGGCGCGCAGAGGGCGAGGCGGGGAGGAAAACGGGCTCCTTGCGGCGCCTGACACCGGGGGGGCCTTCGTCGGGCCGAGGTTCCTGCCCATCGGGAGGGGCTGTCGGCCCTTCGGGAGTATGCGGCACGAGCGGCACAGAGTGCAACGTCGGCGTGTATTCGTCCTCATCGTTCCAGTCGGTGTCGTCCTCTGAGATCGTGCCGGGGTGCACCGGCGATGGTGAAACCTGGCCCCGCGGCATGCCACGCTCGGCATGTGGCTCCGAAGTGCTGACGTCGACAGCCGAAGGGTCAGTCGGCGCCGACGGGCCGGGGGACCAGGTATCAGGAGGCCCGGCCTCCAGTTGTCGGCGTTCCATAATCTTCTTCAACTTCCGCCACTGCGGGCCCCTCAACGCTTTGAGGTGGTCCGGCAGAGTGCCGGTCAAACGCTCGGCTTCGCGCCGGTAGCGCTCGGCCACCGCTCCCATGGCAAAGATCGTGGCGGAGGACAACCCAGTGTCGTTGCCCAGTGCTAGCGAGTGCAGACGGCCGGCGGCCACCTGGGCGTCCTGCATGACACCCAGGCAGTCCTGCAGACTCACGACACGGCGTACGACCGCCCGCGTCTTGCCGTCGTAGATCTCCGAAACGAACTCGAGCGCATAGCGGAGTCGCTTGCATCGGATACGGAGGCGGTGGAAGTCCTCGGGATCGCCACTGCGACGAGCCCGTTGCGCCGCGCTGGCGGCGGAATGGTGACGGGCGAGAATGAGCCCGGGAACGACGGCGGCGGCCGGTGCCTGAGCCGCGGCGGTCCGGAGGCCGGATCCCTGTCCGAGACCGGGCCGGAGCATCGAGGTGAAGTCCGACACGAGCTGGGTATAGCGCTGTGAATCGAGGGAGTTGAGCAGATCCTCCCGGGCGCCATGGCGTTCCCGACGGAGGAGGCGGGCCAGATCGATCAGTGCTCCGCCATCCTCGGGGGGGAGTTCGTGGCGCCAGCTGTCCAACCTCTCCAGCTGCACGTCCAGATCCCGCACGGTTCCGAGCTCGGCCGCCAGCCAACCCATCTCATCTCGCAACCGCCGTGCATCGCCCGGCAGCACCCCCGAGAACAGCGCCAGAGCGGCCCGCAGTCGTCGGGTGGCCACTCGCATATCGTGCAGTTGCTCGACGTCTTCCCCGAGGCGCGTACCGGCCTCGTGGGCCAGCATGGAGGCCAGGTGCCGGCGGAGGACCGCATAAGCGACGGATCCGACCGATGGCTCGGCGCCCAGCGTCGTGGGACCCAGGTCGGGGGTTGTCGGCACTTTTATCCCGGCGGCGAGCAGACCGACCTCGAACTTCGACAGGAGGGCGGGTTGGAGACTGCAGTCCCGGCGGAGCTGGTCGACCAGCGGCGTGAGGAGTTCGACCCACTCCGACTCGGCTTCGACTTCGACCCTTCGCATCCGGACCGGATACTGGTCGTCGCCCACCACGATGATGGTGTCGTCGAGATCGACCTCACCGAGGAACTCGTCGCCTGCGAGCAGACGGTAGGGATGACGGCGCGTCCTCACTTCCAGGAGATGGCCCAGGGGGGCGTCCCCCGCCAGGGCCCGAAGACGGCGGCCCACCGGTCCGTCAGCACCCAGGGCGTCGAGGCCGTCAGGGGGCAGAGGCTCACTGACCTCGATCCGGCGACGGAGCCCGGCAATCGCCGGGGAGGTGTCCTTCAAGGTCACTTCGCCGTCGTCGTCGTGGTGGCGGACACGCAAGACGAAACCGGACCGCCCGATCCGCCAGTCCTCGGTGTCGAGATAGACGTCGAGAGTGCGTGTCACCGGCTGGTTCACGACCGTGACCACGACAGTCGCTCCCTCGGTCGGTCCCGGCGCGACCCTGGGAAAGGCGGCCAGCCATCGCTCGACAGGCCTCAGATCGATGGCGTCAAGCTGCCATTCGACCTCGATGTTTGTAGGGTTCGCCCCCCGCTCGGGCACAGGTCGAGGCTACTCGGGGCCGGCTGGGCTGTCCTCGGGCAGGTTTGGGGCGGCTATTGGGTAGACACAGCCTGTTTCGGGTATCCACAGAATTGTGAGAGGGCGACGGTAGCGTCGAGTCCATGGGTAGGTCCGCATCACCGAAGATCCGCGCCACCACCGCTGAGCAGGACGTCGTGCGTGCCGCCGGGGGCGTGGTGCTCCGGGACGCCGCCGGCGGGCGACGTGAGGTTGCCGTCGTCCACCGTCCGGGACGTGACGACTGGTCGCTTCCCAAGGGCAAGCTGACAGCGGACGAATCGTTCGAGGACTGCGCCTTACGCGAGGTGCTGGAGGAGACCGGCCTGCGCTGCCGTCTGAGTCGTTTCGTCGGATCCACGGAGTACCGGGACCGCCGTGATCGTCCCAAGGTGGTCGCCTACTGGCTGATGGAAGCGCTCGATGGTGAGTTCGCCTCGTCGGACGAGGTCGACGAGATGCGGTGGCTGGAGCTCACGATCGCCCGGCGGGCCCTCACCTATGAGCGCGACCGTGATCTGATCGCCACCCTCGACGCGGTGTTCCTCGCCCAGTCGGGCTAGCCGTTCGGCTCGGCGGCGCTTGAAGGATCCATAAAAATAAGCCAGTCCGCTTTGCCTGTGGTCTCTTGACTGGCTGTTTGTCGCAATACGGTTGCCTGACCGGACGCGCCCNNATCTCGGGGCTGTGGCGCTCTCGTGGGGCATCACTCGGACGCCACCTGTGTGTTGGTCAGTGCAGCTTGATCCTTTTCGACCTCGTTGCGCCGAGGTTATTGCTGTCACCGAGATAGTTGACGGTGATCTTCACCTTGCTGACGGCGATGGGGATCGATGACAGAGTGCAAGTCACTTGGTCGCTTCCTCACGTTGCCCGTGACACCGTCTCGTTCAGTGTGGCGCTGCTGCTCTTGTACAACGGAGCGGGGGCCGTGCTCCCCAGTTGGTGGCAGTGATGGCAATGGGGGAGCTGCTGGCCAGGAAGGTATCGGCTGGGACTGAGCATGTGGCCGATCCAGCGGCACTCAGCGTTGTGCGCCCACACAGGAGCTTAAGCCGCCGAACGTCATTTCTCTCCCAACACCAGCCCCGACCCTTCGGTGTCGGTGGCAACGCCGACCCCGTCGGGGACCCGTGGTCAAGGTGGTGGTCGTGCCGACGCCTGTCACCGTGCAGGTCGCCGTCCAACCCGCCAACGCAGAGGTGGCACAGTAATTCGTCGACGCACCATTGGTGAACGCCACGGTTCCCGTTGGGGTACTTGCACCTGGTGGTTTCATCGCCAACGTGGCCGTGAACGTCCGATTGACCTGTCACCGGAGCTCCGGCGGGAGACGCCTGTGCAAGCGTCAGGGTCGTCGTAGCTTTGTTCACGGTTTCGCTGGTGTTTCCGCCCGAACCGGAGTACGTGGAATCTCCAAGGTAGCTGGCCTTGATGGTGTCGCCCGGTTGACCAAACTGTTGGTAACCGATTCGAGACAAGAAGTGGTGAAGTCGTGGTTCCTCGACTCGACGTGCAAGATCAGACAAGCACGCCCGGAGGCGCGAGGCTCGACTCGGAGACGGATGAGCGCCCCCGTCCCGACGTTCGTGTGGACGAGCGCTCGCGCACGACATGGACTTCGACCCGTCCGCCCGGGCTTCTCCCCAGCGGTACCTCCAAGGACTCACCGTGGGTACCTACCCGTTCACCCACTGGGAGAAGGATAAGGTGGCGCGTGGATCCGTACATCGTGTTGGGGAGCGCCGTTGTCGGGTTTCTGGTGGGGATGACAGGTGCCGGGGGGGGAGCCCTCATGACGCCGATGCTGATCCTTCTGTTCGGCGTGAAACCCTCCATCGCCATTTCCAGCGATCTGGTGGCTGCCGTCGTGATGCGTCCCATCGGTGCCGCCGTCCACCTGCGACAGGGAACGGTCAATCTGCGGCTCGTCGGTTGGATGACATTGGGGTCGGCGCCCATGGCGTTCCTCGGTGCTTATCTCCTCCATCTGTTCGGCAGCGCCAGCGCGGCAGAGAAGAACGTCCAGANNCTCGGCGCCGCCGCCATGATCCTGCGCTACCTCCTCGACCGCCGTAGTGGCAACACCCGCCAAGCCGTCGTCCACGATCTCACGATCCGTCCGTTGTCGACGCTCGCCATCGGGATGATCGGCGGGATCATCGTGGGGATCACCTCGGTCGGATCAGGTTCCCTCATGATCGTCATGCTTCTGTTCCTTTATCCGATGCTCGGAGCCAAGCAGCTGGTGGGGACCGACCTCACGCAGGCCGTTCCTCTGACGGCGGCGGCGGCCCTGGGGGCCCTCGCCTTCGGCCACGTGGAGTTATCGGTCACCACCTCACTCATCGTCGGCAGCGTCCCGGCGGTGTTCGTGGGCTCATTTCTTTCTTCGAGGGCACCCGACCGCTACATCCGACCGGCCATCACTTTCGTGATCCTTGCCTCCGGACTCAAGTACGTCGGGGTGGGGACCAAAACACTCGGTTGGGTCCTCTGTGGCGTTCTGCTCTTGGTGGGCTCCGTGTATCTGATCCACACCCGACCCTGGACGAAGGATGCATCTCGGGCCCCGAGCGGTGACGGAGACGACGAATTGTCCGCTGTCCGGTCTTCCGGGCCTGACTAGACATCGGGTCTCGTGTGGAGCGGCTGCCAGGACCGACGTCCGTTCACCGACCGCTCTGGCGTGACCTCGAACTCGGGACGGCGGCGATGATAGCGGCGAGCACTGCCACAACGGCGAGCAACAGGGTGGCGGCTTTGAAACCGTTGGTGGCTGCCGACACCGAGGTCCGATGGGCGGCGAACGCGCCGAAGACGAGTCCCGTGAGGGCCAGACCGAAAGCGGTGCCGAGTCCTCGGGTCATGTTCAAAACCCCGCTGGCTGTCCCCGCCTGCGACCGTGGCGCTGTGCTCATGATGGACGTGTTGTTGGGCGGGATGAAAAGACCAAGCCCCACACCCACCAGTGCGAGACCGCCGACGAGGAGCCAACCCGTCGGTTCGTACAGACCGGTCACCGTCAGAGCCCCGGCGCTCAGTGCCATGCCCCCCACGGTGACCGGGCGTGTCCCGACACGTTCCGCCACCTTGCCCGAGAACGGGGCCACGCAACCGAGAGCCAGGGGAAGAACAGTGAGAACGAGGCCGGCACGACCCGGGTTCTCGTCCACTCCCCGTTCCAAGAAAAACGGCACCGCCAACATCGTTCCGAACAGCATGAGGTAGGAGAGCAGACCGCTGGCCACACCGGCGGTGAACGGGATTCGTCGGAACAGCGTTAGATCGAGCATCGGCGCCCGCGCCCGGCCTTCGCGAACGATGAAGCCTCCACCGGCGATCACCGCCAGCAGGAACAGACCGACAGTCGGTAGCGACAGCCAACCCCAGTGACCACCGAACGAGACCGCCACCAGCACAGCCACGATGGCCGGCAGGAAGAAGCCGAGGCCGATCCAGTCAAACGGGGAACGGGTCTGCAGCTCGCGGCTCCTCGGCAGGAAAACCCACGCGGCGATCGTGCCGAGAATACCGGCGGGGACATTGACGAAGAAGATGAGCCTCCATCCCCCCGCCGCCAACAACAGCCCGCCCACGGTCGGACCGAGGGCCAGTCCGAGGGCCTGGGCGGCTCCCTGGATGCCTATGCCCCGTCCCAGCCGGTCCTTGGGCATGGCCAGGTAGATGATGGCGACGCTGTTGGCCTGGAGCATCGCCGCCCCGACCGGCTGAATCACGCGGAAGATGTCGAGGCTGATGAGGGTGGGAGCAAATGCACACAACCCGGAACCGATGATGAAGACCACGAAACCGTAGGTGTAGAGCAACTTGCGTCCCACCATGTCGGCCAGGCGTCCCAGCGCCGTGACCCCCGCCACCAGGACGATGAGATAGCTCAAGCCCACCCATGTCACTGAGGTCACGCTGGCGTGGAAAACCCGCTGCAGCGTCGGGAAGGCGATGGTCACGATGCTGGCGTCGAGCTGACCCATGAAGGCGCCGACACAGACAGCCGCAAGGGCGTAGTAGTGGGCGTTCGGGCGCGTGCGGAGCCAGTNNCCCACGATCCGCGCGGGCCGGGGTCGACCCCGGATCTTGGCGCCGTCGGCGACTGCACGTCTGTCGCCGCCGGCTCCATGGGGGCATCGTGGCCTCTCGAATTCCAAAGGTCAAAGAGGTAACTTGTTAGATATGCATAAGCAATCGCATATGGATGATCGACGCCTGGGGATCTTCCTGGCCGTGGTCGACGAGGGCAGCTTCACCGCCGCCGGCGACGCCCTCGCCATGTCGCAGCCGGCGATCTCCCAGGCCATCCGCGAGCTCGAGGAAGATCTCGGCACGGCTCTGTTCCATCGTCTCGGAACGGGAGTGAGGGTGACCGCGGCCGGCGAAGCGCTCGTCTCTCCGGCCCGCCAGGCTCGACGCGACCTGCAGATCGGTCGTCTGGCGGTGGAAGAAGTCGCCGGCCTGGAGGGCGGCCGGCTCGATCTGGCCTGTCTCCCCACGCTGGCCGTGGCACCACTGGCTCCCCTCGTCGGCGCCTTCCGCGCCGGGTATCCCCGCGTCTCGATCCGCCTCTCGGATCCGCAGGACACGGCCGATCTTGTCCACCTCGTCCGCTCCGGGGAATCCGAGGTCGGTCTGACCGAGCACCTCGTCGCCGACGGGCTCACGACGGTCGAGCTCTGGAGTCAGGAGTTCCTCGTGGTCCTGCCCCCGGGGAGCACAGCTCCCAGTCCCTTCGCGTTGCGGGGCCTTGCATCCCTGCCCCTCGTGGCCACCCCCCCGGGGAGTTCCACCCGCGGCTTGCTCGACGATGCGCTCAAGAAGGCGGCGGCAACGGCGACGGTCGTCGTCGAGGTGGCCCAGCGCGAGGCGCTCCTGCCCCTCATCGTTGCCGGTGCCGGTGCCGGCCTCCTTCCGAGCCCCCTGGCCAAGATCGCCCACACCCTCGGCTGCACCGTCATCGAACCCCGACCCCGGGTCTCGCGCAGTGTGGCTCTCATCCACCGAAACGGACCCCTGACTCCGGCGGCGCGTTCATTCATCGAGCTGGCGGTGGATCGGCGAGGCGATCCCGGCGGCCCCTCTCCGCCTCAATCGGTGGACGGTTAGCTTGTTATTCGTGGGCTTCTACCGGGACCAGGTCGTGCCCCGCCTGATCGACAAGATGTGCGGCACGAGCGCCGTGCGGCGTTGGCGTGTCGAGGTCACCGAGGGCCTGACGGGCCGGGTCGTCGAGATTGGATTCGGGTCAGGGTTGAACGTCGACCTCTACCCACCGGCCGTCGAACGGGTCATGGCCGTCGACCCGTCCGCCGTGGCCCGACGACTCTCGGATGCCCGGGTGGGCCGGTCAGCCGTCCCCGTCGACCACGTCGGCCTCGACGGCGAGGAGATCCCCCTCGACGACGACAGTTGTGACAGCGCCCTTTCCACGTTCACCCTGTGCACGATCCCCGACGTGGCCCGGGCACTGGCCGAGCTGCGCCGGGTGCTGCGTCCGGGAGCCCGACTCCACTTTCTCGAACACGGTCTCTCACCGGATCCGGGAGTGGCCGCCTGGCAACGACGACTGGAACCGCTCCAGCGGCGAGTGGGGGACGGCTGTCATCTGACCCGCGATCCGGTCGCCCTCATAGAAGGTGCCGGATTCAACTTGGTCCACCTCCATCAGCGCTACGCCCAGGGACCGAGGCCCTGGGCCTGGTTCAGTGTCGGTACCGCCATGAAGACCGAGTAGCCGTTCAGGATTGGATGCGTGGTGCGTGGACCGCCGCGCTCCCGGTGGCCTGAAGGCGTTCGAAGACCAGTCGGACGGCCATCGACCCTTCGCCGATGGCCGTGGCGCAGCGCTTGACCGACCCGCTGCGGACGTCGCCCACGCAGAAGATGCCCGGTCGACTGGTCTCCAAGAACAGCGGCGTCCGGCCGTCACCGTCAGGCTCCGCCGGGACTTCGCTGCCGGTGAAGAGGAACCCGTCGGAGTCGGTGGCCAGCTGGCCCTCGAGCCACCGGGTGGCCGGTTGGGCGCCGATGAAGACGAAGAGCCCCCGGGCCTCCAACGTGAATGTCTCGTTCCGGNNTTCCGGGCGCTGTCCACCAGCTCCATCCCCTCGAGCGTGTCATCCCCGATCAGGGCGGTGATCTGCGTGTGGGGCAGGACCTTGATCCGAGGCATCCGTTCGATCTGGTCGATCAGATAGCGCGACATCGAGGTTGCGAGCGACGGGCCGCGGATGGCGATGTACACCTGGGTGCAACTGGCGGCGAGGAACAGTGCGGCCTGACCGGCCGAATTGCCCCCACCGACGATGACGGCCGGACCTTCACCGCAGGCCATAGCTTCCATCTGGGTGGCGGCGTAGAAGACCCCCACTCCTTCGAACCGGGTCAGCCGGTCCAGAGGGAGCCGGTTGTAGCGCGCCCCGGTGGCCACGATCACCGACTTGGCACTGATCACCTCACCGCTCTCGAACGTCACTTGATGGATGTCGTTCTCCGACTCCAGAGAGACGGCCTTCGATGCGAGCATGATGCAGACGCCGAACTTCTGCGCCTGAAGCGCGGCGCGCGCCGCCAGCTCCTCCCCGGACAGGCCGGCGGGGAAGCCGAGATAGTTCTCGATGCGCGACGACATCCCCGCTTGGCCTCCGAGGGCCGTGTCTTCGGCCAGGGTCGTGGACATCCCCTCCGACGCTCCGTAGACGGAGGCGGCCAGGCCGGCGGGCCCGCCCCCCACCACCAGCAGGTCGCAGACATCAGTCAGCCCATGCTCACTGGCCCCCGAGAGGCCGAGCGCGTCGAGCAGAGCGCGGCTACTCGGATTCCGCAGCAGTGGGCCACCGGGGACGATGACGATGGGGAGATCCTCGACCGGCACGTCCAGTTCACGCAGCATCGTCTCGGCGTCCGGGGACGACTCGAGGTCCAGCCACTTCGACGGCAGCCGGTTGCGGGCCAGCACCTCGAGCAGCCGTCTGGTATCGGCCTGGAAACGCGAACCGATCAGGGTTAGGCCCGAACCGATCCGCGTCAGGATCGAATGCCGGAGCAGAAAGGCCCGGAGGATGACCTCGCTCAGGTCGAGCTCCTGGGCCATGACGACCCGCAACCGCGCCGGCTCGACCCGCAGGACCCGGCCGGCCGTGGTGGCCACCGCTGTCAGATAGACGCGCTGGCCGGTGAGGAGTCCGAGTTCGCCGAGGAACTGAGACGGACCGTAAGAGGCGAGCACCGTCTCGGTCGGACGGCCGTAGTCCTGGACGATGTCCGCCTGTCCTTCGAGGAGGACGATCAGGTCATAGGTCTCGTCGCCCTCGGCGAACAGCACTTCCCCGGCGGCCACCTCGAACTCACTGCCGTACTTCCGCAGCACTTCGATCTGCGCCGCGTCCAGGATCGGGGACCGTCCGGGCTGGAGATGAGAGATGGAACTGCTCGACACATCCGACATGTGCACGGAGGCTACCGGGATGCCCGAGCCTTCGTCCCCGGTCATCTCATGGTGAGTGCCAGAATCGTCCGATGGGAACCCCGGAACCGACCGGATAGGAGGCGCACGGATGGAGGTCCTGAACAGTAGCGATCCGCTCCCGGTGTCCCTGGTCCTGGCCATCCGGGCCGGAGACGTGGCGACCGTCCAGGGCCTCCTTCAAGAACACAAGGGTTTGGCCTCGGCCAGGATCCGGGACGGCCGGGGAGGAGACCGCACGCCGTTGCACATGGTGGCCGACTGGCCCGGTTACTTTCCGAACGGTCCCCTCCTTGTCCGCATCTTCGTCGAGGCCGGCGCCGATCCGAGCGCACCGACCAACGAGGACAAGCCCTCGGAGACGCCCCTTCATTGGGCGGCCAGCAGCGACGACGTCGAGGTGGCCGAGGCCCTGATCGACGGCGGAGCCGACATCGAGGCGCAGGGAGCATCCATCGCAGGAGGATCGCCCTTGGACAATGCCGTGGGCTACGGCTGCTGGCACGTCGCCCGTCTCCTGGTCGAGCGCGGTGCGCGCGTCGACCGGCTCTGGCAGGCAGCGGCCCTGGGCATGCTCGCCCGGGTCGAAGAGCTCCTCGCCGGCAGTCCCGGTCCATCGCCGCAGGAGATGAACGACGCCTTCTGGCAGGCCTGTCACGGAGGTCAACTCCGGGTGGTCGAATACCTCGTCAGCCGGGGAGCCGATGTGAACTGGACCACCGACTTCGCCGACGGGACCCCCTTGGACACGGCCGGCGACCTCGATACCCGCCGGCAGGCGCTCGTGTCCTGGCTGAGCGAACACGGTGCGCGATCAGGCGAGAAACCGCAGTGACCGGCGCGTCCTCCTGAGAGACTCCCGACTGAGATACTTCCGACTGAGAGACTGCGGACATGAGACAGCGCCTGAGTCTGGTCACTCTCGGAGTCAACGACATCGGACGCTCACGGGCCTTCTACGAGGCCCTCGGCTGGCGGGGAGTGGGTGGGTCGGGCGAGGAGCCGGTGTTCTTCCAAGCCGGCGACATGATCGTGGCTCTCTGGGACCGCGCCCTGCTGGCCGCCGACACCGGCGTGGAGGACAACGGTGGATGGGGAGGGATCACCCTGGCCCACAATGTGGGCTCGCCCAGGGAGGTCGACGAGATCACCGAGGCGGTGCGCGTCGCCGGCGCCACCATCGGCCGAGAACCGGCCGAGGTCTTCTGGGGCGGCTACACCGCCATGATCTTCGATCCTGACGGGCATCCCTGGGAGATCGCCCACAATCCCGGGTGGCCCGTCGACGGGGACGGTGGCGTGCATCTTGGCCGCTGACCGTTCATCACGCTTCCTTCGCCGGCTGATACCGGTCCTCGCCGCCGTCGCTCTGATCGGAGGGTCGGTCGTGGTGCCCTTGCCGGTCACCCCGGCCGGGGCCATCGTGCCCGGGGTTCCCTCGCCCCCTCTCGACGTGCAGGCCAGCGCCGCCTCCGACACGGCGCTCACCAACGGCGCCATCGTGACCTGGACGGCGCCCATCTCTGCCGGCGAGGGCGACGTCACCTCCTATGCCATCACCCCGTTCGACGAGACCAGCGGCGCCACCTTCGGTGCCACGACCGTGTCCGGGAATCCGCCGGACACGACCGGGACGGTTTCCGGGCTCGTCGCCGGCGACAATTACACCTTCACGGTGACCGCCACTAACGGCGCCGGGCCGTCTGCCGCCTCGGCCGCCTCCAACGCCGTCGTCCCTGTGGCCTTGGTCGCCAGCCAGTCGGACAGCGCCTCATCGTCGAGCCCGACGGGGAGCGCCACTGCGTGGCTCGGGACATCAGGGGCGGCCGGGTCGATCGCCGCCACCGGTAGCGGGGGCGAGGGGACCCTCACCGTGGCCACCTACCCGTCGGCCCCGATCGGCGGCTCCTTCGTCGAGGGGGCCTTCTATGACGTCTCGGTCGTACCCGCCGGGCCCGTCTTCACCCAGGTCACCGTCGTCTTCTGCGGGGCCGTCGTCACCGAAAGCCTCAAGTCGTGGGACCCCGACACCCAGAGTTACGTCACCGTCTCCGACCAGACCGCACCGACCGGCAACGGTGACTGCGTCACCGTCACCATGAACTCGTCGACGACCCCGAACATCACCGGTCTCGTCGGCACCGTGTTCGTGGTGCCCTCGGCGGCGGCCGCCGGATACGTCCTGACCGGTGCCGACGGCGGCGTCTTCGCCCTCGGCGGTGCCCGCTACTTCGGTTCGCTCCCGGCAATCCGTGTCGTGGTCAGCGACGTGGTGGCCGTGGCCACCACCTCCGACGGCGGCGGCTATTGGCTCGTCGGGGCCGACGGCGGCGTCTTCGCCTTCGGCGACGCC
>PKWD01000340.1 GCA_003131945.1 Acidimicrobiaceae bacterium | reverse complement strand
ATGCCATCGACGGAGTTCACGTAGAGACCGTGCACGAGAAGAGAGAGAGAGCCTCTCCCGAGGCGTGCTCTGGAAGCAAGGGTGACTGGTCGTTCGACGTTTGTGAGGCGATGACCATGTTCGCCCACATGTCCTTGTAGGCAGTGAGTGCTGCCGCTGTGGGCCCTGTCGGTGCTGCGGAGGTGGAGGTGGTAGGCACTGCCGATGTTGCCACCGGTGAGACGGAGCCGCAGGCGGCCAATGACAGCACCATTGCGCAGGCCGCGAGGGCGACGACCACCGTGAGCCCGCGGTTCGCCCGTCGTCGTGTCTCTCGTCGTCTTCGCCCACATCGCTTGGCCATCGTGCGTGGGCACACATTGTTCGAGGCCTTATTCCCTTGTCAGTGACCTCTATCGGACTCTTGTCGGACCAGAATCGGACAGATATCGGACCCTGGTGGGAATCACTCACCGCGCCGTAGCAAGCGGCGCAATCCGTCGCTGTTGGTGATGGTGATGCCCTTCACCCCAACATCGACCAAGCCAGCCTCGGTCAGAGAGCTAGTGGCACGACTGACGACTTCGCGGACCGATCCCACGGCGGCTGCCAGTTCGGCTTGATGCACGAGATGTCCGCCGGGCTCACATTCGGCCAGGGCCAGAAGGTGATAAGCCACGCGAGCTCGAACGGGTTGGAAGGCCACCCGAGCCGTCTCTGCCAAGGCGCAGTCCAGAAGGACAGCGATCTCTTCTGCCGCTCTCCATCCCGCTTGTGGGCCCCGCTGGCGCAGCTCTTCGATCTGAGTAAGGCGCAGCCGCACAATGCGGCTGGCGGTGACGGCCTGGAAAGCGACGGGGAATTCTTGGCCAGCTGCGAGAGCGATGCCGAGGCTCTGAGGACGTCGCATGTAGGACACGGTGAGATGGCGTCCGGCACCGTCATCAACGAAGGCCCTCAAGGTTCCCTCGATGATGATCGAAATCTGGGGGTCGTAGATCAGCTTGCCTGCCGGTATGGCCATCGGGCGAGCCGATAGTCGCAGTGCCTGTAGCTCGCGTTCGGGAAGATCGCCCAGGAAACTCTCGGCCATCACCTTCCGGATGTCGTCGTCGTCGAACATTGATCCGTGCACCGGGCGGGTGGACTCGGACCATCTCGTACCCGCTGACCGGGTCACGTTGGTCCCCTAGCCGAGGGTTTGTCAGCGGGGTCTGACGAGCNNTACTACGAAGGCGACGAGGTGCTCGTCACCAGTGGACCTCTGGCGGGAAAAGTCGGCAAGGTGGTGAAGGTCGACGAGACGACCAACATGGTGACGCTGGTGATCGTCATCTTCGACAGAGAGACCCTTGTCGACGTCGACTTCACGAGGTTGGCCGATCCTGACGCTCTGGATACCGTCGTGGCCGAGTTGTAGCTTGGTCGACCGCGCTGTTCTCAGACCTGGGAAATGCCCATCACACGTCCGGCTAAGCGCGCTGTCGACCGGCGGGGTGTCAGCGTCCGTCGGCATGAGCGGGACCATGTGCCGAGCGCATCGGACCACATTCCTGCCGTGAAGAAAAGCCGATCGTGTCGGTTGAAGGGTTGCACCGACGCCTGACGAGATGACTCGGTTGAAAGACGTGATGTGCCTCTTCCGCATGCTGGGGGAGGACACGTCGGGTTTCGGCGGCGGCCGACTGTTGCGTCGCCCTGTCCAAGCCAGGCCCCACGCGGGGGTCCGTTATAACCATCGACCACTCCGACCTGGACCTTGAGGGAGCCGGTGCTCATCGAACGCCCCCGGGGAAATAGAGGCCAGAGACGCCGCTTACAGTGCGGTGGGGTACGCCCCACGGCGGCGTGCGCTTGGAGCGTCAGGAGAGCCGGCGCCTTGTCGTCCAAGGAGCTTCTTGCCCCTTCGGTCGTAGGGCCACGCCGGCATTCAACAGAGCGCTCCTGACCGAGCCCAGACCCACCCCGAGGAGCATGCTCATTTGCAGAATGGGCAGTCCAACTCCCGCGTACAGCTCTGACACGAGCGCGGTCGGTAGGGGCAGCGGAGCGAGTGACTCGAATGGGCCCGCCGGGCTCCATTCCTCGGGGCACGACGACGCCGAAGCGCGCCAGGACCTTGATGACCTTAGGATCTCCGTAGAGGTCGTCAAGGAGTGTGCGCCCTTCATCACTTGGAGAACCAAATCCGCCACGGCGTACCTGAACCCCGGACTNNCCGACGGACCTCATGGTCATCCCGTCTTCGTAGAGATCCGACGCCCGCTCCCGTAGCTCGGCAGGATCCCACGGTCCGTGCGGTGTGAAAGTCCCTGGTCGTTTGGTGAGTCCGGCCTCGTGCAGTCGTTTGCTCACGTACTCAGTGCTGACCTTGAGAATGGCCGCCGTCTCGACCACGTTGTGCTTCTGTCGTACGTAGAGGTCCACCAGGCGCTTGTCGGTCACTTTCGCCCTGTTTCCTCGCGGACGACGGAGGGTGTGGGAACGGATGGGAATGCCAGCAACCACGAGCTCGCGTGTAACGCGAGCGTGACTGACTCGGAGCTTCTTGGCGACCTCGTCGATGGTGAGGGCGTGCTCGATATAAAGCTTCTCGAGCCGACGGTGGTCGATACTTGGGTCGGGAAGGAGAAGTCCGGCATCAGCCAGCCACCGAGCCACCGTGGCGTCCGAGACGCCGAAACGGCGAGCCAGGCTGGCTACTGTCGTTTCGGGGGTACTAAGCGCCTTTCGAAGCTCAGCAGACGAAGCGGGGCAGATCCGCTGCGATGTTCGCCGCCCGATGCCCGCCCTTGCCATGGCCTCGGCCACACGCGGCCGGCTGACCTTGAGGAGTTGTGCGATCGCACGCTCCGTCCGGCATTCGTCGATGTAGAGCCTTCGGAGAGTCTTTTCATCCAGATCGTCGCCGCGACTCCACGTAGCCACTGGCCGCGTCTGGCGGCTCCGATCGCTTGTCATCATTGCGCCTCGCTATTCTCGGCCAAAATTCAGGTGCCGATCATTTGCATCCAACGATTCCATTGGTGGCGTCTGATCAGCGAGTTCGTACCTGTAGAGGAAGCCTCCGAGCCGATGTCGCTAGCAGTTGTCGCAAATGACCGGGTCAGGGGAATTTCTGTTGACTAACCGAGCTCGGGATCAGTCATTGGCTCAGGCAGCACCGGTCCCAGTTCCAGCCGAGAGCTCGGGATCGTCGGTAGTAGGCGTCGGCGGCCTGACGATATTCGTAACCGTCCTGCTGGCGACCGAAGTGTCGTCCGATGCAGAGAGCGGCGACGGATTCTGCTCCGGAATCCTTCAGGGCGGCCGCAACACTCTGTGCGCGCGAGCCCGTTGTAAAGGTGTCGTCGATNNGCACCGAATTCCCCGAACCGCCTCCATCGATGACCTCGAATCGGTCAGCACGAATCCCTCGATCCCCGGTGTCGCCCGGGCGCGGACGAAGGAGGGTACGGAACCGCTCGGCCGTCGGTTGGACCATGGTGCCCACGACATGATCGAGGGGGTGATGTTCCCTCCCGCTTGTGCTCGGGACCGTGGTCACGACTTGGAAGTCATCGGTCCTTGCCT
>PKWD01000399.1 GCA_003131945.1 Acidimicrobiaceae bacterium | reverse complement strand
CGTTGATCTCGAACAGGTCGACGTCGCCGATGCTCTTGCCCGCTTTGTCCAGAGCCTGCCGGATGGCGTTGGCCGGCTGCACCAGTAGAGAGGCGTCCGGTCCGGCCACCTGCCCGTAGCCGAGCACCTCGCCCAACGGGGCGACACCCAGAGAGTCGGCCTTGGCCCGTGACGTGACGATGACGGCGGCGCCACCGTCGGAGATCTGGCTGGCGTTCCCGGCCGTGATCGTGCCCTCCTTGTCGAAGGCCGGCTTGAGCGAGCCGAGCGACTCCGCCGTCGTGCCCGGACGCACGCCCTCATCGGTGTCGATCACGATGGGGTCGCCCTTGCGCTGCTTCACCGACACCGGGACGATCTCCTCGGCGAAGCGCCCGTCCTTGATGGCCGCCGCCGCCCGCTCGTGGCTCAGGGCGGCCAAGCTGTCCTGGGCCTGGCGCGAGATCCCGGCCGCCGCGTTGTAGCGCTCGGTGCCGAGGCCCATGGCGCAGTGGTCGAACTGGCAGTAGAGCCCGTCGTACATCATCGAGTCGACCAGCTCCCCGTCGCCCAGCCGGTAGCCGGCCCGGGCCCCCGGCAGCAGGTAGGGGGCCTTGGTCATCGACTCCATGCCCCCGGCCACGACCACCTCGGCCGCGCCGGCCTGGATCAGGAGGTCGGCCAGGAAGATGCTGTTCAGCCCCGACAGGCACACCTTGTTGATGGTGGTGGCCGGCACCGACATCGAGATGCCGCCGTTGACGGCCGCCTGCCGGGCCGTGATCTGGCCTTGGCCGGCCTGCAGGACCTGACCCATGAAGACGTAGTCGACCTGGTCAGCGGGGACACCGCAGCGCTCGAGGGCGGCGGCGATGGCGAACCCCCCGAGGTCCATGGCGCTGAAACCGGCCAGACCGCCCGACAGCTTGCCGATGGGGGTGCGGGCCCCCCCGAGGATGACCGAACCGGGCATGAGAACCTCCGAAAAGGGTCGACGGCCAGGTCCGGACCGCCTGGTGGCGCCCATTCTATGGGCCTTTCCCGCCCGCCTGCCGAGTCGGTGACCGACCGGTAACTGCAGGCGCTGACCCAACGGTAACCAACCGGCGCCGGAGGTATCGTGCTGCGCTATGCAAGCGATCCGTGACGCCATCCTGGCCGGTGCCGGCGGGGACGAACTGTCGGCACTGGCCCTCCCCGGGACCTACCGGGCGGCTTACGTCCTGCGTGACGAGACCGAGATGTTCGCCGGGGTCGACTCGGCCGACAAGGACCCCCGGAAGTCTCTCCATGTGTCGGACGTGGCCGTCCCCGAGCTCGCCCCCGACGAGGCCTACGTGGCCGTGATGGCCTCGTCGATCAACTTCAACACGGTGTGGACGTCGATTTTCGAGCCCCTCCCCACATTCGGTTTCCTCGACCGGTTGGGCAAGGAGAGTCAGTGGGGCGCCCGTCACGCCCTCGACTACCACGTGGTCGGCTCTGATGCGGCCGGTGTGGTGCTCGAGACCGGCTCGTTGGTGCGCAACTGGAGGGCTGGCGACAAGGTCACGGTCCACTGCAACTACGTCGACGACCAGGACCCGAGTTCTCACGACGACTCGATGCTGGCGTCCAACGAGCGGATCTGGGGTTTTGAGACGAACTTCGGTGGCCTGGCCGACATAGCCGTGGTCAAGGCCAACCAGCTGATGCCCAAGCCCACCCACTTGAGCTGGGAGGAGGCCGCGGTCAACGCCCTGTGCAACTCGACGGCCTACCGGATGCTGGTCTCCCACAACGGTGCCCCGATCACCCAGGGTGACCGGGTGCTCGTCTGGGGTGCGAGTGGGGGACTCGGGAGTTTCGCCGTCCAGTACGTCATGAACGGTGGAGCCACGCCGATCGGCGTCGTCTCCTCGAAGGACAAGGTCGACCTGCTCCACGATATCGGGGTCGCAGCCGTGATCGACCGCAAGGCCGCTGGTTACAAGTTCTGGAAGGACGAGCACACCCAGGACGAAACCGAGTGGCGCCGGTTCGGAAAAGACGTCCGCTCCCTGGTGGGCGACGACCCCGACGTCGTCTTCGAGCACCCCGGTCGCCAGACCATGGGAGCGTCGGTCTTCGCCTGCAAGCGGGCCGGCACGATCGTGACCTGCGCGGCGACGTCGGGGTACATGATCGAGTACGACAACCGTCACCTCTGGATGAAGCTGAAGACGATCAAGGGCTCACACTTCGCCAATTACCGCGAAGCCTGGGACGCCAACCAGTTGATCTGCCAGGGCAAGGTCGTGCCTCCCCTGTCGGCCGTCTATGCCCTCGAGGACGTCGGTGAGGCCGCCTACCAGGTCCACCGCAATCTGCACGAGGGCAAGATCGGCGTTCTCTGCCTGGCCCCCGAGCAAGGCCTCGGCGTCGACGACCCCGAGCTGCGGGCCAAGGTCGGCGAGGACCGCATCACCTTGTTCCGGAGGCACGGGGCATGACCGCACCCATGCTGACCGACATCGATCACGTGGCCATCGCCGTGCGTGACCTCGACGCTGCCATCGACCACTACCGCACCTGGTTCGGTGCCGACGTGGCCCACCGGGAAGTGGTCGAGTCCGACGGGGTCGAGGAGGCGCTGCTGGCGGTGGGCGGCTCCTACGTCCAGCTCGTCTGTCCCACCAGAGACGACTCGCCCGTGGCCAAGTTCCTGGAGAAGAAGGGCGAGGGCCTCCACCATGTCGGCTACCGGGTGGCCGACTGCGCGGCGGCGCTCCAGAGGGTGAAGGACAGCGGTGGCAGGGTCATCGACGAGGCCCCCCGGCCCGGCTCGCGCGGCACCACCGTGGCCTTCGTCCATCCCCAAGGCGACCTGGGCACCCTCGTCGAACTGGTTCAGGAGTAGCGGCTGACATTTGAGGCCCCGGAACCCTCCGGTAGCCTCACGGTTCATGGAACACCCGATGTCCCAACGCCTGGCCGACCTGAAGGCCCGCAAGGAAGAGGCCCTGCACGCCGGCTCGCCCCGCGCCGTCGAGCGCCAGCACTCCAAGGGCAAGATGACGGCCCGGGAGCGGATCGAATACCTCCTCGACGAAGGATCGTTCCAGGAGCTCGACATGCTGGCCCGCCACCGGGCCCACGGCATGGGCCTGGAGGAGAACCGCCCCTACACCGACGGGGTCATCACCGGCTTCGGGGCCATCGACGGTCGCCGGGTCTGTGTCTTCAGCCAGGACTTCACCGTCTACGGCGGAGCGCTGGGCGAGGTCTTCGCCGAGAAGATCCACAAGATCATGGACCTGGCCGAGTCGATCGGCGTCCCCATGATCGGCCTCAACGACGGGGCCGGGGCCCGTATCCAGGAGGGCGTCGTCTCGTTGCATTCCTACGGCAAGATCTTCCACCGAAACGTGCGGGCGTCGGGTGTCATCCCCCAGGTGAGCGTGGTCATGGGCCCCTGCGCCGGAGGGGCCGTCTACTCCCCGGCCATGACCGACTTCATCTTCATGG
>PKWD01000212.1 GCA_003131945.1 Acidimicrobiaceae bacterium | reverse complement strand
GCGCTGGATCTTTTACATCAACATCCCCGTCGGGATCCTGGCCCTCGTCATCACGAGCGCTGTGCTGCGACTTCCATTGCCGCGACGGTCCCACACCATTGACTACACGGGCTCGGCCATCCTCGTCGGCGCCGTCACCTCACTGCTACTCGTCACCTTGTGGGGTGGTCAGACCTATGCATGGGGGTCGGGCATCATCCTCGGTCTGATCGTGTTCGGCCTCATGGCGACGGCCGTCTTCGTGTGGTGGGAACAGCGGGCCACCGAGCCGATCTTCCCGCCGCACCTCTTCGCCAACCCCATCCGGGCGGTGTCGTTCGTGATCACGCTGCTGGTGGCGGCGGCCATGTTCGCCGCCATCATCTTCATCCCCATCTATCTTCAGCTCGTCGACGGTGTCTCCCCGGCGCTGTCAGGAGTGCTGTTGCTGCCGCTCATGGGCGGCATGTTGGTGACGTCCATCGGTTCGGGGCAGATCGTGTCGCGGATCGGGAGGTACAAGGCGTTCCCGGTGGCGGGAACGGCCCTCATGACACTGGGTATGTGGCTGCTCTCGCATCTCGGCCCCCACACCTCGCACCTGAGGGCCTCGGCCTACATGGTCGTCTTCGGTCTCGGGATGGGCATGGTGATGCAGATCCTCGTCCTGGCCGTGCAGAACTCCATCGCCCGCGACGACATCGGCAGCGCCACCTCGGCCATCAGCTTCTTCCGCAACATCGGTG
This sequence comes from Acidimicrobiaceae bacterium, assembly GCA_003131945.1. The sequence continues at coordinate 7,195 of PKWD01000212.1, read as the reverse complement.
CCGCTTTCGGCACGGCCCTGTTCGGCACCATCCTCACGGTCCGCCTCGGCCACTGGTTGCCGCTGCTCGTCCACGGACGCACCCGCTTCAGCCTGTCTTCGTCGTTCAGCATCACACCGAAGGCTCTGCACGCGCTCACGCCGGCGGTGCGCGCCGGAGTGGTCGAGTCGTTCGTCCGGTCCCTGCACGTCGTCTTTCTCGTCGGCGTGCCGGTGGCCGGGATCGCCTTCCTCTTCGCCCTCACGTTGAAGGAGATCCCCCTGAGCGACCGGGCTTCGTCGATACCCGTCGTCGAGCCGGCTGAAACAGCGGAAACATCAGTGGCCCCAGCGTTGACCCCCGCCGGCGCTGCTGTCGACGCGGCGACAAGTCGCAGCTGATGTGACCCAGTTCCCCTCGCCGTGGGGCGCCCCTTCGGCTACTGGGAAGTGGCTTGCTCGACTGAGCCCCTAAGCGGGAGCCAGCCTCCAGACATCGTGCCGGGGGTGATGATCACCGAAGCCGTCGGTGCGCGTCAGGAGACAGCTGTCGATGTCGAAGGCGAACAGGTGGTCCTCCAGGGCCGGCACCGGGACGCCCAGTTGGGCGCGCTCGGACACGAACTGCTCGCCGAAGCGCTCTCTGTCGGTGGCGTCCTCGACCAACCAAACGCGTCCGGTGAGATAGAAGGCGTCCTCGTTGTCGGGCGTGGGAAAAGAGTGCAGGGCGTAACGGCCGTCGCGGTGCAGGTCCCGCTGTTTGGGGGAAGGGATGATGAAGGCCACGAGGGCGTCGTCGCTGATGAGGGGGCAGAAAGGGTGTAGTCGGGGCCCCGAGTCGGGCCGGACGGTGGCCAGGAAGGCCAGCCCCACGCCGACCTGGTAGAGCAGAGCACGGCCCCCCTCGGCCAGATCGGGACGCGTCTCTCGGAACTCGGGCCACGTGAGCATGACGAGGACACTTGCCACCGCCGCCGGCCGTGTCAAGGAGCCGGTGCGGGCCCCGGTCCACTGCCATAACGTGCGTTGTCGTGGACCTCGAGGGTGCCAGAGCGCTTGTCACCGGTGGCTCGTCCGGCATCGGGCTGGCCGTCGTCCAAAAGCTGCGCGCCACCGGGGCGTCTGTGGCTGTGATCGACCGGCACATCGACGTGCACGGTGCGTCCCGATCGGCGGATCTGTCGGTCGAATGCGACATCACCGACGAGGCGGCCGTGGTCGACGCCGTGGGCCGGGCCCATGNNCGCCGTCCTGAACGCCGGGGTCGGCGGTTTCGGGGCCCTCATCGACCTGGAGGCGGCCGAATGGGACCGCGTCGTCGGCACCAATCTCCGGGGCACCTTCCTCTGTCTGCGCCAGGTGGCCAAGGCCATGGTCGAGGGCGGACGGGGCGGGTCGATCGTGGCCGTCACGTCGATCTCGGGGTTCCTGGCCGATCGGAACATGTCCCACTACAGCGTGTCCAAGGCCGGGGTGGCCGAGTTGGTCCGGGTGGCGGCCCGTGAGCTCGGGCCCTTCGGAATCACGGTCAATGCTGTGGCTCCGGGCACGACCGACACCCCGATGTTCGCCTCCACGGCCGCGCTGCCTGGATACCGGGCCCGGGTGGCCGAGCGCACGGCCCTCGGCGGGGTGGGGACCCCCGACGGCGTGGCCGAAGCGATCGTCTCGGTGCTCGCCATGCAGTGGGTCACCGGTCAGATCGTGGCGGCCGACGGCGGGGTCTCACTATGGAGCCCCATCGACCCCGTCGAGACGTGATGGCAGGGAGGCGAGTGGTCGTGGTGGGGTCGGGAGCGGCCGGGCTGTCCGCCGCTCTCGGGGCCGCCGCCGGGGGGTGCGATGTCGTCGTCCTCGAACGCGACGACAGCGTCGGTGGGACGACAGCGTTGTCCGGTGGCGTGGTCTGGGTCCCGGCCAACGACGCCATGGGGGCCGTCGGCCTCCACGACAGCGCGTCGGCCGCCTGCCGCTACCTCGACGGGTTGGCCACCGGCGACGTCGACACCGGTCTCATAGCCGCCTTCGCCTCCGACGCCGGCCGCGTGGCCCGTGAGATCGAGACACGCGCGCCGCTTCGATGGGAGGTACTGGAGACCTGGCCCGACTACCGCGGCGAGATCCCCGGAGCCCTCGACGGGGGCCGGTCTCTGTGGCCGCGCACCATGACCTTGGCCGTCGACATCGAGGCCCGCATCCACATCGCCCCCGACCAACCGGCCCCGGGGGGCGAGGGGAGCGCTCAGAATGACGATGCTCAGAATGCCGGTGCTCGAAATGCCGGTGTGATCTTGCGGGGACCGGTCCGGGGCCGGGCCCTCGTCGGTGCCCTGCTGGCCGGGGTGGAGGGAGCCGGCATCGAGGTGCGCACCGGGGCGCGCGTGAGCGGCCTCGCTCTCGACGGGGGCACCGTGATCGGGGTCCGGGTGGGCGACGAGGTTGTCGGCGGCCGGGTGGTTCTGGCCACCGGGGGCTTCCAGCACGACACCGACCTCGCCGCCGCCCACCTGTTGGGAGCGCCGGTGGTGGCCATGGGGACGCCGGGATGCGAAGGTGACGGCCTTCGCATGGCCCAGTCGGCCGGCGCCGTACTCGGCAACATGACAGAAGGATGGTGGATGCCGGCCATGCGTGTCCCCGGCGAGGAGCTCGACGGCGCGCCTTATTACCGGCCGCTGCACTCCGAACGGGCCTACCCGGGAGCGATCATGGTGGACGGCACCGGACGGCGCTTCGTGGACGAAGCTCAGAATTACGGCGACGTCGGCCGCGCCATGGTGGGGGCGAAGGCACCCTGCTGGCTCGTGTTCGATGCCCGCTGCCGGCGACGGTACCCGGTGGGACCGCTCGATCCGAAGAACCCCGATCCGTCGTGGTTGCGCCGAGGTGACGATCTCGCCGCCTTGGCCGCAGCCGTCGGCGTGGCGGCCGACACTCTCGCTGGCGCGGTGGCCACCTTCAACGACGGAGCCGAGCGGGGAGAGGACCCGGAGTTCGGCCGCGGGTCGTTCCCCTACGACCTCTGGATCGGCGACTCCCGCGCTCCTCACCCGACGTTGGCACCACTGAGCGAGGCCCCCTTCTACGGCTTCGAGGTTCATCTCGGTTGCATGGGCACCAAGGGCGGTCCCCGCACCGACGACCGCGGTCGGGTGCTCTCGCCCGACGGTTCCGTCGTCGCCGGCCTCTACGCGGCCGGCAATGTGGCCGCCAACCCCTTCGGCACCGCCACCCCGGCGGGCGGGGCGACGCTCGGGCCGGCCATGGTGTTCGGCTTCCGGGCCGGCGAAGCCGCCGCCTGCGACCGATGACGGCGTCCGACCGGTCCACCAGCGCCGGGCCGCTGCCCCACGGGGCCCGGATCGTCCAGGAACTGCTCGACGCCGAGACCCGGCCCGTCCCCGCCACCCTGCGGGCGACGGCCCACGACGATCTCGGCAGCGCCGGCATTCCCCGAGCCCGGTACACCAGTGGCGCCGTCCACGACCTCGAGGTCGACAAAGTCTGGTCGCGCGTCTGGCAGATGGCCTGTCGGGAGGAGCAGATCCCGGAGGTGGGCGACTCCATCGTCTACGACGTCGCCGGTTATTCCCTCATCGTCGTCCGCAGCGCGCCGGACACGATCCGCGCCTTCCACAACAGCTGTCTGCACCGGGGCACCCGCCTGCGCAGTCAACCCGGTGCCCTGACCGAGCTGCGCTGTCCCTTCCACGGCTTCACCTGGAATATCGACGGGACCTTCGCCGGGATGCCCTGTCCGTGGGACTTCCCCCACGTCGACGCCGCCAGCTTCTGTCTCCCCGAAGCCCTCGTCGGTTCCTGGGGCGGCTTCGTCTTCGTGACCATGGACCGAGACGCCGAACCGCTCGAGTCCTATCTCGAGATCCTGCCCGAGCACTTCGGTTCCTGGCCTCTCGAGGACCGCTACCTCACCGCTCACGTCGTCCGGGTGCTGCCCTGCAATTGGAAGGTGGCCCTCGAAGCGTTCATCGAGAGCTATCACACCGTCGCCGTCCATCCCCAGCTGCTCACGACCTCGGGCGACACCCAGACCGAGTACGACGTCTATCCCGGTGTCCGCCATGTCAACCGCATGATCACCCCCGTCGGCATCGCCTCCGAGCACGTCGACCACGACGTGGCCGAGCAGGACATCGTCGACGCCATGTTCCTCACCAAAGACGATCCCGACGCCGCCGTCCCCGAGGGGGGCAGTGCCCGCCATGTTCTCGCCGCCCGCACCCGTCGGCGGCTCACCGAGCAGACCGGTCGGGACTACTCCGATGTCACCGACTGCGAAGCCCTCGACGCCATCGAGTACTTCGTCTTCCCCAACTTCATGCCCTGGGCCGGCTACACGACGCCGCTCACCTACCGCTTCCGGCCCCACGGCGCTGACCACACGAGCTCCGTCATGGACGTCATGCTCCTCGAACCGCTTCCCCTCGAGGGCCCCCGGCCGGCGCCGGCCCCCACCCGGTATCTGGCCGACGGGCAGTCCTGGGCCGACGCCCCCGAGCTCGGCTATCTGGGGCGCATCTTGAACCAGGACACCGCCACCCTGGCGCGCGTCCAACAGGGTCTCGGGGCCCTGTCGGCGCCCGACGTGACCTTGGCCCAATACCAGGAGAACCGCATCCGCCACTTCCACCGCACCCTCGGCCAGTACCTCGGGGCCTGACCGTGGGCGACCCGGCGCCCGACGGTCAGGCGATCGACGGCACAGCGCCCGACGGCACAGCGCCCGAAGGCACAGCCGACGACAGCGCCGTCCTCGACACCACGGTGGCCGGGATCTTGCGCACCGCGGCGGCGGTCGCACCCGATGTCACCGCCCTCGTGCAGGGCGCACCGGACCCGACCCGGCGCCGGCGTTGGACCTACGCCGAGATGTGTGCGGCGGCCGAGCGTGGCGCCGCCGCGTTGGCGACGCGCTTCGAGCCCGGGGAGCGGGTGGCCGTGTGGGCACCGAGCCTCCCCCAGTAGCTCATCCTCACCTACGCGTCGGCCATGGCCGGCCTCGTCCTCGTGCCCGTGAACCCGGCCCTGCGCGCCGGAGAGGTCAGCCACATCCTGCGCCAGTCCGGCGCGTCCGGTCTCTTCCTCGTCCCTCAGTTCCGGACCAACGACCTCGTCGGCACCCTCGAGTCGATCCGTCCCGATCTCCCCGCTTTGCGCCACGTCGTGTCCCTGGCCGACGACGGATGGGAGGACGTCTGCGCCGCTGATGACGCGGCCGGTGGCTCGTCCCTGCTCACGGGCCGGGAGCCGCAGCCCGACGATGTGGCCCAACTCATCTACACGTCGGGGACCACCGGCACGCCCAAGGGGGCGCTCCTCACGCACCGGGGGATGACGAACGCAGCGCGCTTCGGTGCGATCCGCTTCGCCATGCGGGCCGGCGACGTCTACGTGCACACCATGCCGCTGCACCACGTCGGCGGTCAGGTGGTCTCATTCCAGATCTGCCAGCAGCGGGCCACCGCTGTCCTGCTCGAGTCCTTCGACCCTGGCCTCGTGCTCGAGCTGATCGAATCGGAGAGCGCCACCTTGACCTGCGGCGTGCCCACCATGCTGCTGGCCATGATCGAGCACCCCGATCGGCACCGACGCGACCTGAGCTCGTTGCGCACGGTGAGCGGAGGGGGATCCGTGGTGCCGACCGAGCTGATCCGTCACATCGAGGACACCCTCGAGGTGGCGTTCACCGTCGTCTTCGGCCAGACCGAAGCGTCCGGGTTCATCTCCCAGAGCGAGCTCGATGACTCCGACGAAGAGAAGGCGGCCACTCTCGGCCGGCCCCTCCCCGGCGTCGAGACCCGGGTCGTCGACCCCGACAGCGGCACCGTCGTATCCCCCGGCGTCGTCGGTGAGCTCGAGGTCCGGGGACCGAACGTCATGGTCGGCTACCACGACCTGCCCGACGAGACGGCCGAGGCCTTCTCGGCCGACGGCTGGTTGCGCACCGGGGACCTGGTGACCATGGACGGCGGCGGTGTCCTGCGGATGGTGGGCCGCCGCAAGGAGATGATCGTGAGCGGGGGGGAGAATCTCTTCCCCGTCGAGATCGAGAACGCCCTCGCCGCCCATCCCGCCGTGGCCCAGTCCGCCGTGGTCGGGGTGCCCGACCCTCGCTGGGGCGAGGCCGCCGCCGCTTTCGTCCGCTGCCTTCCCGGTGCCGCCGTGGACGGCGCGGTGCTGGAGGGGTTCCTGAGGGAGCGCCTGGCCGGCTTCAAGGTGCCGCGCCGGTGGGTCTTCGTCGAGTCCTTCCCGCTCACGGCGTCGGGCAAGATTCAGAAGTTCGTCCTCCGCGACCGATTCGTCGCCGGAGAGGAGGCGCGATAGACCGGTCGCAGGGGCCAATTCCCCGGGGCCGCGACCTGCGGGGGGCCAGGGATTGGTAGAAAGTGTGCGGACGACCCGCGCCCCGGGTCGCAGCGATGGCAGACCGGGTGCGACGACCGATGGGTCGTGTCCTTCCGCCCGCCTTTCGTCGTGCTGCCCAGAGGAGACAGTGAATTGATCGAGGCGAGAGGTCTGACCAAGCACTACGGAGAGACCACCGCCGTTTCCGACCTCTCGTTCGACGTCCGGCCCGGTCAGGTGACCGGATTCCTCGGGCCCAACGGGGCCGGCAAGACGACGCTGTTNNATGCGCATGATCATGGGCCTCGACCGCCCCGACGCCGGTCAGGTGACGTTGAACGGCCGGATCTACCGCGACCTGTCCTGGCCCCTGCGGGAGGTCGGGGCGTTGCTCGAGGCCAAGGCCATCCATCCCGGCCGTAGCGCCTTCGACCATCTCTGGGCCCTGGCCCAGACCAATGACATCCCCCGCTCCCGTGTCGCCACCGTCCTCGATCAGGTCGGTCTGTCCGCCGTGGCCCACAAGAGGGCGGGGAAGTTCTCCCTCGGGATGGGCCAGCGACTCGGCATCGCCGGCGCCCTTCTCGGCGATCCCGGGATCCTGCTCTTCGACGAACCGATCAACGGCCTCGATCCCGAGGNNCGAGATGGCCCTCACCGCCGACCGCCTGGTAGTCATCGGCCGGGGTCGGCTCATCGCCGAGATGCCCGTGGCCGAGTTCATCGCCTGTAACTCCCGGCAGTTCGTCCGCGTCCGGACGTCCAAGGCGACAGAGCTGGCGTCGCTGACTCACGCTCTGGCCGATGCCGGCGCCCAGGTGGCTGACGACGACAGCGGGGCGATGGCCGTC
>PKWD01000244.1 GCA_003131945.1 Acidimicrobiaceae bacterium | reverse complement strand
CGCGTCGGCCGTCGATTCGGGGATCTCCTACGAGCTCTCCGAGAGGATCCTCGACGCACTGGTCGACGGCCACGGTGACGACATTGTCGGTGGAGTGCACCGGGCGTGGTTGCAGATGAAGCGCGTGGGACACCTGGCGTGACGCCGACTGACGCCCGCCCGCGGGAGGAGCTCCGGCAGATGTTCGTCGAGCTGGCCCGCAGCGGCGACAGCGGTATTCGGTCGAAGCTCGTCGAAGCGCACATCGGACTGGCCGAGCATCTGGCCCGGCGGTTCGTCTACCGGGGCGAGTCCTACGACGACCTGGTACAGGTGGCGTCGATCGCTCTCATCAAAGCCGTGGATCGTTTCGACCCCGATCGCGGTGTCGAGTTCACGACGTTCGCCACCAAGACGATTCTGGGTGAACTCAAGCGGCACTTCAGGGACAAGGGGTGGGCCATCCGGGCCCCGCGTCGCCTGCAGGAGTTGTATCTGCATCTCAACCAGTCGGTGGCCACCCTCTCGCAGGAGCTCAAGCGGTCACCGACGATCGCCGAACTCGCCGCCGACACGGGCTCCACGGAAGAGCAGGTGTTGGAGGCGCTAGAGGCGGGACAGGCATATCGTTCGACATCCCTTGACAGTGCAGGCCCCGATGAAGAAGGACTCGGATCACGGCTTGGAGTCGAAGCGGAGGGCATGGGGGTGGCCGAGTGGCGCACTCTCCTGGAGCCGCATGTCCAGGCGTTGCCCGAACGCGAGCAGACGATCCTCAGGCTTCGCTTCGTCGATGGACTCACCCAGTCGGAGATCGCCGTCCACATCGGACTCAGTCAGATGCATGTATCCAGGCTGCTCGCCCACAGCTTGAGGACATTGCGTGAGAGCCTCGGCGATATCGGGGACGAGGCCTGAATCAGTTCTGCGGGCAGTCGCCTCGCTCGGCTTCGTCGTGCTGTTGGCTGCCCTCACGCTCACACTCCTCGTCTCAGTTTGAAACGCCGACGATCTCCTTGGTCTTGCCCTTCAGTTCCTCAATGACAGGATCGGTCGTCTCTTTAGCGCTCGACTTGTACATCGGCCCGCTCCTCTCGGCTGGGGTGACGACACCAAACCACGTACCGGAGGGGACGAATTCTGACAAGGTGGGTGCCGTGACGGCCACAGCGGCGGCACCGAAGAAGGACAAGCTCGAGACCTACCGGCGCAAGCGAGACCCCAAAGTCACGCCCGAGCCCGTTCCGGCCGCGGCCCCGCCGCGTCAGAAGACTGGCAGGAAGAGCAGGGGCGATGCGGCGGGTCGGCGCCGCCAATTCGTCATCCAGGAGCATCATGCCAGCGCCCTGCACTGGGACTTCCGGCTCGAGCACGACGGTGTGCTCGTGAGCTGGGCCATTCCCAAAGGGCTGCCGGTCGACAAGGGGAACAACCACCTCGCCGTGCATACCGAAGATCACCCGATGGAGTACGCCACCTTCGAGGGCACGATCCCGTCGGGCGAATACGGCGGCGGGAAAGTGATCCTCTGGGATGCCGGAACCTATGACGAGATCAAATGGTCCGATCGCGAGGTGATGGTCGTCCTCCACGGTCAAAAGGCGAAGGGGCAATATGTGCTCTTCGCCACCGCAAGCGCGGCCGGCAAGGGCGGAGGAGGCAGGGGCCAGGGCCGTAACTGGATGGTGCACCGCATGGACGACAATGCCGCGGACTACGAGCCTCCCCCGCGTGAGATCCGGCCCATGCTGGCGACCCTCGGAACCCTGCCGAAGGACGACGACGCGTGGGCCTACGAATTCAAGTGGGACGGCATACGGGCCATCGGCCACGTCGACGGTGGACGACTCCGGATCAGGTCCAGGAACGGCAACGATTTGAGCAGTTCGTTTCCCGAGCTGCGGGCCCTCGGTGAGCAGTTCGGCTCCCGGCAGGCCATCGTGGACGGCGAGATCGTCGCCTTCGACGACCAGGGTCGCCCCCGGTTCCAGAGGCTCCAGCCGCGTATCCATGCGGCGGACGCCCACAAGGCGAAGCGGCTGGCGGCCGAGCAACCGGTCGTCTATGTGCTCTTCGACCTGCTCTATCTCGAGGGTCGGTTACTTGTCACGCTTCCCTACCTCGAGCGGCGTCGCCGCCTCGAGGCCCTCGGTCTCGAGAAGGCGGCGACAGGAGCATGGACGCTCAGCCCTCGTTTCGACGGTCCCGGTTCCGACATCCTGCGGGCCAGCCGAGAGCAGGGCCTCGAGGGGGTCCTGGCCAAGCGGCTCGATTCGCCGTACCTTGCTGGTAAGCGGTCCCCGACGTGGACGAAAGTGAAGAACATTCTCATGCAGGAGGTCGTCATCGGCGGCTGGACACCGGGCGGGGGGCATCGTCAAGGAAAATTTGGCTCGCTCCTGCTCGGCCTCCCCTCCGACGCCGGACTCGAGTACGTGGGTCAGGTCGGGACCGGGTTCAGCGACGCCGTTCTCGAGGATCTGATGGGCACACTGAAGGGCCTGCGATCCGACGCCAACCCCTTCACCACCGAGGTCCCCCGTCAGTACCGCAGCGTGGCCACCTGGGTCGAGCCCAAGCTGGTGGGCGAAGTGAGCTTCAGTGAGTGGACCATGGACCGCAGGTTGCGCCACCCCTCGTGGCGGGGCCTCCGGGACGACAAGCGCCCNNCGCGTGACGGTGACGGTCGATGACCGCGAGCTGCAGCTCTCCAACCTGGAGAAGCCGCTGTTTCCCACGGGATTCACCAAACGACAGATGCTCGACTACTACGCCCGGATCGCGCCCGTCATGCTGCCGCATCTGAAAGACCGACCGGTCACGGTGAAGCGGTTCCCCAACGGCATCGAGGCCAAGGGTTTCATCGAGAAGAACGTCCCCAGGCACGCCCCCGACTGGATAAGGACGATGACGGTGGCGCGCAAGGGTACAGGCCGCTGGGGGAAGGAGCTGGAGAAGGACAGCGGGCGGGAGACGACTGAATTCGTCCTCATCGACGGCCTGGCCACGTTGATGTATCTGGTGAACCTGGCGGCGGTGGAATTCCACACTCCGATGTGGCGGGCCGGGAAGAACAACGAGCCTCGGCCTCCCNNCTGGCCGAGGCGATCGAGCGCCCCACGACGCTCGTCTTCGACCTCGACCCCGGTCCGCCGGCCACCATCTCGCAATGTTGCCTGATCGCTCTGCGTCTGCGGCAACGGGCCCTTGACGATCAGATCGAGCTTCTGGCCAAGACGAGCGGCTCCAAGGGATTGCAGCTCTATGGCAGTGTCGCCCCCAAGCGGTGGGCCGCCGACCGCACCAACACGTACGCCCATGGCCTGGCCCAGGAGCTCGAGAAGGACGACGGGGACCTCGTCGTGTCGCGGATGGCGAAGCCTTTACGTGAAGGGAAAGTGCTCATCGACTGGAGCCAGAACAACACGGCCAAGACGACGGTGTCGCCCTACTCATTGCGGGCGCTCGGGGGGCCCACGGTCTCGACCCCGGTCACGTGGGACGAGGTCGAAGAGGCGGCGCACGGCGGTGGTACCCCGCTGCTCGGATTCACGCCCCAGGATGTCCTCGACCGGGTGGGATCGATGGGTGACCTCTTCGCATCACTCGCTGCGTGAAGGACGGAAGAACCGCCGCTGGTCACGACGCCTGTCTACGGACGCCGGCTTCCCGGTCGACCACTACGCCTACGGGGGACCGTCCCGTCTCCTGCGGATGGTCTGCGGCCAACGCGTAGGGCGGAGCCGTGATGGTGTCTGTGGGCGACGGGGCTGGCGTGACCCGGAGATGATTCGGACTGTGCGCGGCGCAATGCTTCGAACTGTTGTAGATCGACAGCACGGTCAGACACCCGGATCCGGCGCAGGTGCGCCCGGGACCGAACGTGTGGGGGGTCCGCCGGTAGCGGCCGAGCGGATCGGCACTGACCGAGTCCGAGAGCTCCGGGCGGTGTCGTTGCGGCATACCGCCATTCCTCCTCTGCCGGTGCCGTCCGCCTGACGGCCGTAGCCCTGCCTCTACCCATGAGCGGCGATCATGAATCGTCAGCCGTGGCGAAGGTGCTCGGGCAGGTCGATTCGCCTCGGTCGACCCGGTCATTGTGGGTCACGGTCCATCGCGCCAGAGTGGGGAGATGGAGCTCCTCGGGCTTTCCGTGCGCTGGCCCATCCTGGGCGCGCCCATGGGGGCCGGCCCGTCGACGCCTGCGCTCGCCGCCGCTGTCAGCGACGCCGGCGGCCTGGGCTTCCTGGCCGGCGCCTACCTGACGGCCGAGGCGATGGAGCAACAGATCGGGGATCTCCGGGACATGACCGCGGCCCCCTTCGGCATGAACATCTTCGTGCCCCAGAGCCCGGACGTCGACCAGATCGCCCTCGACGCCTACCTGGAAAGCCTGCGAGCCGAGGCCGAGGCCCTCGGAGTCGAGGTGGTGCCGTCGTGGGACGACGACGGGTGGTCGGACAAGGTCGAGATCGCCACCCGTCATCGGATACCGGTCGTGAGCTTCACCTTCGGCTGTCCCGCGCCCGAGATCGTAAGTCGGCTGCATGAGGTCGGCTCGCAGGTGGTGGTCACGGTGACGACGCCGGCCGAGGCTTCGATGGCGGCCGACGCCGGGGCCGATGCCGTCGCCGCCCAGGGCATCGAGGCGGGTGGTCACCAGGGCACGTTCCTCGACGACACGGCTCCGGACGCCGGTTGGGGGCTCCTGGCGCTGGTAACGGCCATCCGCCACCAGGTACAAGTGCCGGTCATCGCTGCCGGTGGCCTCATGACCGGGGCCGACGTCGCCGCCGTCGTGCGTGCCGGGGCGGCCGCCGCCCAGCTGGGAACGGCTCTCCTGCGGTGCCCCGAGAGCGGCGCCTCCGAGGTGCACAAGTCGGCTCTCACGGATCCGACATTCGGTGAAACACAGATCACGCGCGCCTTCAGCGGACGACGGGCCCGCGGCCTCGTGAACGACTTCATGCGGGCACACCCCGACGCACCGTCGGCCTACCCCCACATCAACAACGCCACCAGGGCGTTGCGCCGACAGTCCGTCGCCCGGGGCGACCCCCACGGCACGAATCTGTGGGCGGGCCAGGGTTTCCGGCTGGCCCAGGATCGGCCGGCGGCCGAGGTTGTTGCCGCCATCGGCTCCGAATTCGAGGCGCTGGCCTAGGTGCGTGGCGATCGCCACCCCTGCCTCTCCTGGGCGTGCCAACCTCCGGCGGCCCCCGGACGTGAGAACTGGTAGACCCCACAAAGCTTGGGTGAAAGGACGGCGCCGTGGGTGAGGGGGTGCGTTTCGAGGATGCGTTCCCGGACCTCTATCGCCTCGCCTACCGGGTGTCGTACCGGGTCCTCGGGGACAGAGGGGACTCCGAGGACGTGGCTCAGGAGGCCCTGGCGCGCGCCCATTTGCGGTGGGGCCGTCTGCGGGAAAAGCCCGAGGGATGGATCGTGACCGTCGCCACCAACCTTTCCATTGACCGCCACCGGCGCCGGCGGCGTCTCACCAGCTTGGGAAGCGAACCCTTGGCCATCGTCGACATGCACCAGGCCGAGCGGATTGACCTGGCCCGTGCGCTACGGCGGCTGCCCCGGCGACAGCGGGAGGTGGTGGTGCTGCGGTACCTGGCCGATTGGTCGGAGAGCGATGTGGCGGTGGCGCTGGGCATCTCGGCAGGCGCGGTGAAGTCTCACGCCTCGCGCGGTCTGGCGGCACTGCGTCAGCACCTGGACGGCGGGCATCACAAAGGAGTGGATGATGTTCGAGCATCTGGATGACCCGGCGCCGCTGGCCCCCTCATCGCGCACATTCCGAGCCGTGCTCTCGAGGGCGGCCCGGTTACGCCGGCAGCGGATCGTGTCCGGTTTCGCCGTCGTGGGCGTCGTCACACTCACACTGGGGCTCGTGATCGGCCTGACTGTCCCGCGGCCGCGTCCGGCGGGCCAGGCCTTTGCCGCCTTCAACTCGCACGTGGGCTCACTGGCCACCGGCACCCCGGTGCCCCTGGCCAACCTGGCCGATGTCGTCTTCATCAGCGACACCCGGGGCTTCGGCCTCGCCTTCCACGGGGCGTCCACCGTCCTGGCCGTGACCGACGATGCCGGGAACACATGGCGAGTGGTGGACGATGCCCTACCGGCGGACCTCCCGGCCCAGCTCGAGTTCGCTGACTCATCGCACGGCTACCTGTGGGGTGGGACGCCGTCGGCGCAGGGAACCGTTCCCCTGTGGGTCACATCCGACGGCGGCCGCACATGGGTGCCGGCGCCGGTGGGACCGGTGGTCTCCGACGTGAGTGCCATCGGATCAGACGTGTGGGCCGTGGTGGGCACGCGTCCCATCAGTTCCTTGCCGGTGACCGCGGCATACCCGGCCACAGTGGAGATCTCCACGAACAACGGCACCACGTGGCAACCGACAGCGGCAGTTCCGCCGGTGTCCGAGGAGCCGGGGCTGTCCGTCGCCGATCAGGACCTCGAGCTGGCGCGGATCACGCCCAGCCGGGCCTACGTCCTGTCCTTCGCACCGGCCCGATCGGCCGGTGCGACCTCGTTGGGGCAGCTCGGCTACACCCCCGACGGAGGGCAGACCTGGCAGAGTCGTACCGATCCGTGTCCGGTGTACTTCGGTGTCGGTCAGGAAATCGCCGCCTCGGGGACCGCCGACCTGTGGATGGTCTGCGCCTCGGAACCCAGCAGCGGAGCGCAAGCCAAAGCTCTGTACCGCTCGAGCGACGGTGGCCTCAACTGGACTCTGACCGCCGCCGCCAACGCACCCGTGCTGAGCGGGAACGTCTCGCTTCCGGCCGCCGGTGGCCTTCCCGTCGGCGGCTACGTGTCTCCGTACTCCCTCGGACACGAGAACCTGGCCGTGCTCACTGCGGGATCGGCCTGGCTGTTCCCCGACCGGTCCGGCGTCTTCGCCACGACCGACGGGGGCCGCACGTGGTCGGCGGTATCGGGACTGTCGAAGGCCGGGCTCGTCGGCGGTGAGAGCGGGAACATCGTTTTCGTCGACGCCGATCACGGGTGGGTCTGCGAGGTCGGTGCCGGTCTGTGGCGTACAACAGATGGCGTGCACTGGCAGCATCTCGCCTCGTGACAGCGGCGCCCGGCAGCGGCGCCAGATCGCCGACCAGGAATCGGGCGTGGGCACGTCGGAGCTCCGACCGCCACCGTGTACTGTTCGGCGCGTGACCGAATGTGAACGCCTAACGCCGCCAGCGGACCACACCTCGCCGCGTGTTCGACACGAACTGACCGAGGCCCTGGTGACGGGGCTCCTTCTCATCGCCGGCTGCACCATGGCCGTTCCCGCCTGACTCACGGGGATGGGCGCGCGAAGAGCCACCGACGAGGAAGTCGAACGCTGGCGCCATCACGGCTGGGTCCTCATCGAGGGCCTCATCGGAACCGACGAGATCGACGCCGCCCAGGACGATCTGCACGAGGTGTTCCCGACGGCCGAGCAGTACCACGCCGACCCCGAGGGGGAGACGGCTCNNCCATCCGCCCGACCCCGGTGACGGCTTTGTGTGGCCCGATGAAGGCCCCGGTTTTCGTGACGATCAGCACCGCTGGCAGAGCTTCTTCCCGTTCCCCGGCACGGGTGCGCTCAATCGCCTGGTGGTGCACCCCGGGATAGTCGACTTTGTCGAGCGTGCCCTGGGATCGACCGACCTTCGCGTCTATCAGACCGGTTTGTCCGCCAAGTACACGGGCATCACCAACTATGAGCAGCCCATGCACACAGACCGGAACCACTCCTGGCTGCCGCCCGTGGCCGAGGCGCCGTGGTGGCATGTCGAGGGATTCCTGTATCTCTCGGATGTCAGCGCCACCGCCAACCCCACGCACCTCGTCTCGGTACAAGACTCCGCCGGTCGTCTCACGACGACGCCGCTGATCATGCCCGACCGCGACCCGGAGCTCTACGCCCTCGAGGAGGGAGCGGCCGGCATGCGTGGCTCCTACCTCGCCTATCGTCCCGACGTCTTCCACCGGGCGGTCGAGCTCTCGGAACCCGGCGGTTCGCGCTTCCTCTTGAACGTGAGCTACCGCATCGCCGGCCAGGACTGGATCGGCTATCACACCATGCAGTCCAACGCCACGTCGCCGGACTGGACCCGCTTCGTCGAAAGCTCGACTCCTCACGAGCTGGCGCTCTTCGGATTCCCACCTCCGGGCCATCCGATCTGGAGCGCCGACCTTCTCGAATCGACGCAGCGCCTCTATCCGAAGCTCGACCTGGGTCCGTGGCGCTCGGCACTCACCCGGTAACGCCGGCACCCTGGCCTGTCAGGCCGTTGCCGTCTTCTTGTCTTTTTCGCCGGTCACCAGCTCGCTGAGCCGCTCGAGCGTCCGTTCCATGTCCCGACGAGTCTTTCCCGAATAGATGTCCCCGAGCTTCAGCAGGACCCGCTGGTGGTCGGGGGTGATGTCCCAACTCTCCCGCACCAACGTGCGGTCGCCCCGAAGCTCGAGCTCGTACCGCCAGATCCGCCCGGCCACGTAGGGCTCCAGCTTGCCCTTGGGGCCTGTCTGNNCCCGGGTGCCGCCGTCGACCGGCTCGAGCTCGTAGCGCCAGATCCGGCCGGCTATGAGCCGCTCCATGAAGCCGGTCGGTCCCGTCTGCCAGGCGATTCGCCTGTTCATCTCGAACTCGACCACCCTGTTCACCGTCGAATATGGCATGTGCAACATTTTCATCGACATGCCGAACGTTGTGCCCAGAGCCAAACGTTGCGGTGCCTCGGGTCGTTTGCCCTGAAGCATTCCCGACCCGTCGATCACGCTGTGCTGGGTGGCATCGGAAAGGACGTCGAAGATCTTTTCCGGTGATGCAGCGATCATCCGTTTGACCGACAGCACGTAACCCTGCAATGCCATCTCCTGTTCCACTCGTGTCCCTCGGAGAACCGCGTCAGTTCGTTCTCACGAGAACTTGCTGCTGGGCCTTGCCTCAGGTCTCCGTCAAGGTGAACGAACCGGAAGAAATCGGACCGGGGCCCACTCCCGGTGGGTGGCCGCGGGTGAGGTGACGAGTCGTCACCACAGACGGGTCCAGCGGAGCCCCGTCGACGGTCACCGAGGAGTACGTCACGGGTCCGAAGTTGGGAATTGTCTTTGCGGTGGATATGGCACCGAACTGGACAAGGGTCGGCCCCGTCGACGCGCCGAGAGAACTGGCGCTTTCGTTCACGTTGGTCGTCTTATTGCTGGCCGTGACCGAGGTGGACGTCGCTGTCTCCGAGGTCGAGATGGAGATCACGTCTCCCCCGCTGACCGGGAATCGGAACGACGCCGTACCGGCTGATCCCGAGACGAACGTGATCGGCGTCCCGCGAATACATTCGACGTTGAGTCCGGCGTTGGCCGCGTACTGGCCTTTGGTGAGCGCCACCCATAGATCGACGAGCGAGGTTTTAGCCGACGAGCAACTGATGCTGTTCGCCGCCGGCACAGCGATGTCAGCCGAAGCCGCTCCTACCACCGGCGCCTCCCCTTGGTGGCCCAGGCTTGGGAGCTGGCCAGGACCCCCGTGGCCGAGACCACCATGGCGGTAACAACGACCCGGCACAGGATCCTTCTCGTCATCGGATGCCTTCTCCCCCTCGTGCCCGTTCCCCGCCCCTATCCTGCCATGTCTGTGAGCGGTTCCGTCCGAGAGAGCTCGGTGAGTGACCTTCGAATTCGCCCTTCACCGGGGACCTGAATGTGAGCGTGAGCGTAGGCTTCTGGGTGAACGTACTCCGCCTGTTCCCCGTGCTGGCCCAGGATTCTGCCCATGCCCATGGTTTCGAGTCGAGATCCGCTCGCAGGCACCTCGCCCCGGAATGTGGTGGGGACCCGCCTGGGCTGTCGCACTCGTGGTCGTCGTCCTGCTGGCGGGGATCGTCAACTCCCCCGCCGGAGCACAGAGCCGACCGCTGCCCCCGACGTTGTGGGGCGTGACGCTCGACAACACCGCCGGAATAACCCCGGCCGCGCTCCACGCTGAGGTCGCCAGCTTGCAGGCTCTCCCCACCATGCCGATCGCCCGCATCGTGATGGACGTCGGCACCAAGCCCGGCGTCTATGCGACCGCCGTCAATGCCCTACATCCCGTCGCCTATCACATGGCCGAGCTCGGTGACAGCTCCGAGATGAAGCATCAATCGGTGGCCGCCTATCGACGCTTCGAGGGATCCCTGGTGTCGGCCGACAGCGGCACAGTGGATCTGGGAGATCGGGAACGAGGTCAACGGCGAGTGGGTGGGCTCGACATCGAAGGAGGTGGCCAAGATCACCGATGCTTACGACAGCGTCAAAGAGGTGGGCGGCATGACGGCGCTCACCCTGTACTACAACCCCAACTGCTGGACCGAGCCCTCGCTTCTGGTCGTATTACGCCGAAGATGCCTTTCCCTACGAAGGAAACGACGTTTGGAATGCACTCAGTTCAGCCATCTCCTCCGACCGACCACAGTCGTCTCACGGCCTCCGGGAGACGACCGTCGCCACCGAAGGGCTCACGCCCTGCCCGGGACGCATCAGTATCACGAAGCTGCAATTCGTCCCACCTTCGGTCATGGCCGGGCGCTCCTCCACGGTCCATCTTTCCGCCCGGAACTGCCTCGATGAAAGCCAGGACGCAGAGCTCACCATGGAAGGACGATTCACCGGAGGGCGTACGTCAGGGTGCCCGATCATCGATCCCCTCACACGGAACACGATGTTCGCTCCTCACGAGATCGCAGATCCAAGCTCGCCTACGAGGTGCCGGCTTCGTGCCGCGCCTCTCATCTGCGCGTGACGGCGACGTTCTCCTCGTCGAGCGGCACGCGACTCGCTCAGAGGTCCGCCTTCCTGTCGATCATGGAGCCGACGAGTTCCTAGGTCGGCGGTCGGACCCAGGCCGGCTCGGATCTGGCCAGCAATGCGGCGATGACGACGGTGGCACACAAGACTCCGAGGGCCGCCAGGATCGCCGCCATGCGACTGACCTTCAGGAGCAGCGACGCACCGAGCAACGCGCCGACGAACATGGACAGTGCCGCCACCAGGCGGCGACCGGCCTGGGAGCCGCCCCCACCGGCCAGGCGGCTGTCTGCCGATATGCCGGTGATCGTCATGGTCAACACGGTCGTCGTGAGGTCCGGCACGGCCAGCTTGCGGGCCGTCGCATTCTGCGCTCCCATCGAAACACTGAGGACGGCGATGAGGACATAGCGGGCCGCGCCGGCTCCCGGGTTATGGACCGTCGAGACCACCACAGCGGAGGTGGCGAAGAGCAGCACTTCGAGTGTGCCGACCACGACGAGGAGGCGACCCCGGTGATGGCCGAAGGTGATCGACAGACGACCGCCCGCCAGCGCACCCACCGAAAAGCCAGCCAGTGCGACCAGCGACGCCGCCAGGGAGAAGCCGGTGGCACCCGCCAGAGCGAAGGCCAGAAATACGACATTCCCTGTCATGTTGGCCACGAAGACATGTCCGAGTGCCAGATAACTGAAGGCATCCACCACGCCGGTCACGACCGTCAACGAGAGCAGCACCGGGGCCAGGGGTCCGTTCTTGTCGTCCGCTCTCGGAACGATCGTCCGCCAGGCGTCGGTGACAACCGTGTTCATCGCGCTGCCTTCACGGGAGTGCATCGTTCCACGCCATCTCGGTGACCGTCGCCTCGACGATGGCGTTTGTAAGTCGACTAAATCCATAGATTTACCTTGATTACTCGCGATTAAACGCGTACAGTGTGACTATGTTCACTGTGGCGACTGAATGCGGGGGCCGCACTGTCGCCCCACGTTGGCGTCACGGTGAGGCAGATATGCCGGCCGAACCCTCGGCCCCCACCCCCGGGAGCGAGGAGCTGCAGGCCCTGGCCGAGGGTCTGGCCCCGAGCGCGCTGCGGTGGCCGGGAATGGCGGGGATCACGGGGCGCCGTTGGGAGCTGCTGGCGGCTTCCGACACGTTCGAGGCGTGGGTGATCGGATGGCCGCCCGGCGGCACCATCGAGTTGCACGATCATGGCGACTCCGCTGGTGCCGTTGTCGTGGCCGGCGGCGAGCTGGTCGAAACCCTCGTGGCCGAGAAGGTCGACGGCTCTGTCACCACGACCACCCGGAGGATGGCGACGGGCACCTCCTGGAGCATGGGCAGCCGCCATGTCCACGACATCGTCAACGACGGTTCCACTCCCGCCGTGAGTGTCCACGTCTACGCGCCGCGTCTCACCTCGATGACCCACTACCGGCTCGACAGCGGTGCCCTACTGGCGCAGGGGACTGTTCACTACCGGCTGGGCGACGTCGTGCCGTGAATCTCGGCGGTGACGAGCATCCGTGCCTCGTCACATGCCACGCCCATCCCGACGACGAGGCCATCTTCATCGGTGGGACCATCGCCGCAGCCGTGGCCGCCGGGTAACGAGTCGTCTTCGCTGTGGCCAAGTCAGCAGAGCGAGCAGCGAGACCGCTGTAGACCACCGAGGACCTGGCGACCATCCGACGGGACGAGATCCTGGCATCGGGCCGTGTCCTTGCCATCGATCGGTACGAGTTTCTGGGCTACGGGGATTCCGGCGTGGGACGCCGGGCCGGTAGCCAGACGAGCAGGACCACCTCGGCGCCGACGCTGACAATCGCCCTCGACGCGGCACGGCACCGGTACCCATGAGAGGCACAACTCGGTCGTGGGGCACCACAAACCGGCCCTAAGACCTAGTAATTCACTAGTTTTACTAGTTACACTTGGGGTGTGGCACTCACTACTGAGCGTGACGAGAACACCTTGGCCATCGTGGGGGGCGGCTGTGCCGGCGCCCTGGTGGCCGCCCACTTCATGCGGATGTACCGGCGACCCCGGCGCATCGTCATATTCGAGCCCCGCCCCGTGCTCGGAGCGGGAGCCGCCTACTCGACCGACGAGCCGCGCCACCTCCTGAACGCTCCGGCGTCGGGTATGAGTGCGTTCGAAGACGAACCGGGCCACTTCGTGACCTGGCTGGCCGAGCGGAGCCTGCCGTGGGGAGCGAGCGACTTCGTGCCCCGCCATCAGTACCGGGAGTACCTGCAGCAGGTCCTGCGCGACGAGCTTTCGGGGGCGGTGCCCGGAACGGAACTGACCTGGGTGCACGGACTGGTCACATCGATGCGGGTGAACAAGGAATCGGCGCGACCGGTGACTACCCTCCATGTCGCGCCCGGACGGCGCTATCACGCAGACGACGTCGTGCTGGCACTGGGAGCTCCGCCTCCTGTCGCCCTGCCGGCGCTCGATGTGTCACCCACCTTCGGGATGATTCGAGACCCTTGGTGTCCGGGCGCCCTCGACGCCGTGGCATCGTCGGGCGACGTACTTATTCTCGGCACCGGACTCACCATGATCGATGTCGCCCTGGTCCTGACCAAGCGGGACCCTCGGCGCACGGTCCATGCGCGGTCGCGCCACGGTCTGCTTCCCGCCGAGCACTCGAGCGACGGCTTTGCACCCTGGCCCCCGTTCGACATCGGACGACCCTCCACTGCTCGTGAAGCCCTCCAGCGACTACGCCGGATGACGGCTGAGGCGGAATCGGACGGCTGGAACTGGCGCAACGTCATCGCCGCCGCCCGCACGGCCGCCCCCGAGGTGTGGGGCGGACTCGCCGAACCGGAACGACGCCGCCTGCTCCGCCACCTCGGACGGCGGTGGGAAGTGGCGCGTCACCGCATGTCCACACCTGTGGCCGGCACGGTCAGTGATCTACGACGCTCCGGTCGGCTCACCGTCGGTGCCGGGAGGGTGCTCGATGTGAGCAACGACGGCTCGGTGGAAGAGCCCCGGCTACGGGTGACACTGGCTCTAACCGGTGGACGTCACGAGACGCTGGCGGTCAGTGCCCTGGTCGATTGCACCGGTCCGGGCGCTGACCCCACGCTGGGGTCGGCGCTGGTCGCCGGACTCGTGGCCGACGACTTGGCGCGCATCCACCCGTCGGGCATCGGCCTCGACGTCGACGGACACGGTGATCTACGGACCGGATCGGCGACGTCGGGGACGATTCATACCGTCGGGTGGTGCCGACGGGGTTCTGAGTTCGAGGCCACGGCGGTGCCCGAGATTCGTCGGCAAGCGAGCCGCCTGGTCCGACACGTGGCCGAGTCGATCGATCGCCGAGCGCCCGTCCTCGCGCACGCCTGAACTGATGACGTCGCTAACGTGGCCTGATGGAGGCCACCGAGGCGCCCTCGACCCTGCCCACCGGTGCCTTCTCTGTCTGGCTGCGCGGCATGCAGAATGCTCTGCGGGGAGAGCGTGCGTCCGACGTGCCCTGTGAAGGGTGCTCCGCCTGCTGCTCGTCGTCACAGTTCGTGCATATCGACCCCGACGAGACCGAGGCGCTGGCCCACATACCGAGCGAACTCCTCTTCGCGGCACCCGGCACGCCCATCGGATATTTCCTCCTCGGTTATGACGAACGAGGCCGCTGCCCGATGCTGACCGACGGCCGGTGCTCGATCTACAAGCACCGGCCCCGGACCTGCCGTACCTACGACTGCCGGGTCTTCCCCGCCACCGGGCTCAAGATCGAAGGCCACGACAAGGCTCTCAATGCCGAGCAGACCCGGCGTTGGCGCTTCGACTATCCCGGTGAGCTCGACCGCAACGAGAGAGACGCGGTGCGGGCTGCGGCCGAGTTCCTCCAGCACGAGGAGGTCCTCCCCGAGGGGACCTCTGCGACGAGCGCCACCCAACTCGCCGTCCTCGCCGTTGAGGTCCACGACGCCTTCCTGCGCTACGACGCCGGTTCGAGAAGCACCAGGGTCGTCACTCCCGATATCCAAGTGGTCCGAGTGGCCTTGACGCGCCGGACGAGGAGCAGCCCCCGGAGGCCTTGAGTTCGTGCTCCCCGTGTCGAGCTGTCGGCCATGGACGGCGGATCAGAGATCGAGCATCTGGTCGGCTTGCCCCAACCAGAACTCGACCTCGGCTCGACGGCCTCGTCGAATCGGCCAGTCGATGAACCGGATGAACAGGTGGCCGAGATATGCCAGTCTTCGTACCTCGGCCAGACCATCGAAAGCGGTGGCGAACAGGCGGCTCCTCACCCCCCGATCGCACGGCAGGGTCAGGCTGGCCAGAGCGAGCGTGACAAGATCGAAGGCGGCGTCCCCGACCTTGGCGAAGTCGGTGTCGACGATGGCCGAGAGGGTACCTTCGTCGTGCAGGAGGTTGCCGGGATGCAAGTCCCAGTGCACGACATCCCGGGCGCCAAGGTCATCGTGGTGGATGACCCGTCCGAGCTCCTCGATCCGGGCCACGAGTGACGCTGTACGTTCGTCATAGCGGCGAAGAGATTCGTGGAGGCAGTAGCGGTCGCCGCCGACGATGAGGGTCTTGATCAACACTGCCGGCCAATGAGACGGATCGGATGATCGAGCGAGACCGAGCCGCCCTACGTGGAGCTCGAGAAGGCGGTCGACCACGCCGTGCCCGAGGATCTCGATGGGCGTCCCCGGCATGAAATCCTGGAGCACGAAGAGACAGTCCTGAGCGACGACAGTGCGCTGCCGAGGCACCGGCCAGCCCACGTCGACGCGTAGACGCTCAGCCAACACCACGGCTTCGCGGCGGGCGTCCGACGACGGCGCCGGGTCCCACTTCACGACGAGCCTCCGCCCCATAGGACCTGTGACCTCGTGGGCTCCCGTCTCTCCCCCGCTCAGTCGACCCACCAGCTCGTAGGCATCGCCCGTCGTCGCCGCCAGTAGTTCCACCGCCTGCGCCGCGCTCATCTCGACGGTGTCCGCCATGGCACCAGCTTTGCAGGATCGGTTCGGACACAGCCGTTCTTGCCGTCGTGCTCGCGGCTGGGCCCGCCGGTACTCGGCCTGCTGGTGTGGCCACCGGGTCGTTTGTGCAGCGCCGGTCCGACAACAACCGGTCTATATCGGCGCCCAGGGCGTGATTGCGAATGGCTGGCCCTCTCGACGCTGGGCCTCACCGGATCCGACAGCGGGCGGTTCGACCGGGTGTCAGCATCGGGGCTGGGCCGTGCTATCGATCGGTCCGATCCGGCGCCGTCCTGCCGATACCGAGGTGCTCCGACGCGGCCCGTGGCCTTGTGTCCCGCATGCCGTCCCCCGGTTCTATCGGTCGACGCAACGCCTTCTCGGGAGGCGTTCGACGATGCATCTTCGGTCCGATTCTGGCGCTGGTGTTCGGTTTCTTGCCGCGATGCGGGAGGGGCGCGGTCTCAAGCCTTCCGCCCGGGCTGCCGGCGTGGGCAAGGAGACCGGTTACCGGTGGCTGCGCGAGTCGTTCGTGGCCCTGCGTGACGACGGTCTGAACGTGACTGAGGCGCAGGCGGCACTGGGCTACGTTTCCCCGCTGATGGCCGGCTGGGACCGCCAGCGAGACGCTCGGGCGGGTGAGTGGCGTCACCATCTCGCTGTCGATGCCGACATCGAGCACACCTTTTGGGTCCGTTTTGATGCCGGTGCCAGCGTCGACGCGGCCCGTCGGACGGCGGGCGTGAGCCGGTCGACCGCGTACCGATGGCGGCAGCGATGGTTTGGGATTTGGCGCGACGAGGGTCTTCCGTCGCGTGTGGCGGCCCGCCGGTTGCGGGTCTCACCGCAGCAGAAATCAGCCTGGGAAGCGGAGCGACGCCTCGCGCAACGGACCGCACGGCTCCAGCGGGCGACAGGGGACCGCGCCGCCGTGCGCCAGTCGGCCCGGCATGTCGAATTGCTGCTCCAACCTCGGGCCCGCTCCAAAGCCGAGCAGCGCGAGGAGCGCTACTGGGAGTTGATGCATCACGGTCTGACCAACACCGCAGCGTGCAGGCTGCTCGGCGTGAGCAGACGAACTGGGACTCTCATCCGGGCTCGACGCCGCTATCAGACCTCCGCGCCCGCTGCGAAGTGGATCGTCGGGTCGGGGAGGTATCTGTCGCTGCCCGAACGGTTACAGATCGCTGACCTGTTGCGCCTGGGTTGCTCGATGCGCCAGGTGGCCGCCGAGTTGGGCCGGTCCCCTTCGACGGTCAAACGCGAACTCGACCGGCACCGAGACGCCAAAGGCCGCTATCTGCCTCAGGTTGCCGATCACGCCGCCACCCAGCAGCGCTGCCGGCCTCGGGACCACAAGCTTGTCGTCAACCCGGCGCTGCGCCAGCTGGTGCAGCGCAAGCTCAACCGTTGCTGGTCACCCGACGAGATCAACGGCTGGTTGCGCCTGACCTACCCGCTGGTCCCGTCAATGTGGTTGTGCTCCGAGACGATCTACCGGGCGTTGCTTGTCCCGGGCGGCCAGGGACTTCACAAGCGATACTGCCGCAAGCTGCGCACCGGCCGGCGGATCCGGAAGTCACGCTGGCTGACCCGCGCCGGGCATGGGGGTTCGGTCCAGAACATGACCATGATCGACAAGCGCCCAGCCGAGGTCGAGGACAACCAGCAGGCCGGCAACTGGGAGGGAGATCTCATCGTCGGCGTCGGGTCAGCGTCGGCGATGGTGACCTTGCGGGAACGCAAAACCCAGTTCGGGATCATCGTCAACCTCCCTGTCGACCACACAGCGGCCAGCGTGAACGCCGCAGTCATCGCTGCATTCGCCTCGATCCCGGCCCACCTGAAACGGACCCTCACCTGGGACCAGGGCACCGAGATGGCCAGACACCAAGATCTGGCCGCGGCGACCGGGATCGACATCTACTTTGCCGAGCGGTGCAGCCCTTGGCAGCGGGGAGCGAACGAGAATTTCAACGGTCTCGCCCGCCAGTACTTCCCGAAGGGCACCGACCTGTCCGTGCACAGCGACGCCCACGTCGCGACCGTGACCAAAGAGCTGAACGCCCGACCTCGCAAGACGCTCGGCTACCTGACACCGGCGGCCAGGTTCCGTGCCGAATGGGGAGCTCACTGCAGCGCTCCGATACTTCTGAACGAAGAAGCCGCCGGCTAGTGGTCCGCCCAGAGATGACGTTCAGCGGATAACAGTGGGGCGAAGCCGGGGGTGAGAGACTCAGGCATGCCCTCAGGCTTTTATTCGGTGACGCCGCGGATGGTCGTTAGCGACGTGACTGCCCAGGTGAACTTTCTGCGCGATGTCTTCGACGCCACCGGCGAAGTCCACGCCGACCGCCCAGCGGAGATCCATGTCGGAGACTCTCTCATCATGGTGAGCGAGGCGGGTGAGCGCGAGCTGTTCCCCGCCTTTCTCTACGTCTACGTCGATGACGCCGACCGTGCCTACCGGCGAGCACTGGCTGCCGGAGCAGCGAGCTTGGAAGAGCCTCTCAACACCCCCTACGGCGATAGGCGCGCCATGGTTCGTGACAACTTCGGCAATGTCTTCCAGATCGCACACCGGAACACATAGCGGGCCGCTCGATCACCCGAGCGAGGCTGTTCCCACACAATCCGGCTAGTCTCCAGCTGCAACTCACAGTCATCCGCGTTGCGTCGACCGCTAAAATCCGCCCCCCTCGATCAGACCTCCGTGAAGCTCACCCTCCTGCCCGCCATCACCGCTCTCACCTTCGCCCCCCGCACCCCTCTGCGAGCGCTGACGCAAAGTGCTCCGCTACCCGCCTGGATCGCTCCCGCCACCCGGATCGTCTTCGCTATCCCTGCGCTCGCCCTCACCTGCTGGGTGCAGCTCGTGATCATGGCCCACAGCCACCCTGCGGCCGACCGGCACCACCTGGTCGCCATCTACCCGCTCATCGCCCAGCTCACCGGCTGGGCCGCCGTCGCTGTCGCCGTCGCTGCCTGCTGCGACCGCACCCGCTACTCCGACCTCACCGGCCCCATCGCCACCCCCATCACCCTCGCCCTCGTCGCCTTCACTTGGCTCGCTCCCGGCGTGAACCACCTCCTCGAAACTGGCCCCGCCACCGCACGGACCGCCATCATCGCCTGGTACACCATCGCCGCCGCCCTGCTCGCACTCACCGCCGCCGCGCTCCAAGATCCCTGGCACCGCTACACCCGCCGACTCAGACGAGTATCAACTATCGAAAGCTGACAGACGGCACCAAGAGGTGATAGGTGGCCGCTGCACCGGAAAGCGAACACGAGGCCGCAGGGCGACTCGAGTGCCAGTAGGCAGCGTGGCCAGTTCCCGGAGGCGATTCGCGAGCTCGTACTTGACGATCAGCGGTTACGGAACGACATCTGCCCGGTACAGCGTTTTCTCGGGGCGGTCCAGAAGCGCTGCCCCCGAGATTGCGCA
Organism: Acidimicrobiaceae bacterium; assembly: GCA_003131945.1. Next base: position 4,437 of record PKWD01000244.1, on the reverse strand, counting down.
GGCAGCGACGTTCATCAGCCAGGGGGGATGCCCCAAGCAGGGGCTATGCAGCGCTGCCATGGCAACGGCCGAGCAGCTCGCCGATGTTGCATACGCAACACTCTGCGTCCACGAAGCGCGTGCTCCTCGACGGGTCTTTGAGTAGGGCAGGTTCATGGCGCCCTGCATAGATTGCATATGCAGAAGTTGAGTAGGGCCCCACAAAATAGTCCCCACAAACGCCAAGCCTCTGGGCCACTTTCTGCCGCCCTCCTGACCGTCCGGAGGTTGCTCAGTATTCAGTCACCCCATGTCTCCTCGAAGCGACGAGTGGGAGTGAAACCACAGGTCGACTGGTTCATACGCGCAGGGCCACGCCCGTCTTGATAAGCAATGCTCGTTGCCATGAGAGTCCGGAGGAAACTGCAGTGCCCCAGGCACCGACGGCGCTCTCCTGCAGCGGTGCATTTCAGAACTGAGTGAGCGGGTGGACCCTCAGAGAAATATCAATGGACTGGGGTATTTGCCCCTAATCTCGACCGGGTTGCTGGTCCTTACCCCAAGGCACAATCGCAGCATCCAGTCCAGTCCAAAGGTCCATCGACACGATCCGACGTCCGTGCAACTGGAACCCGAGTTCAGTTGTACGACGGCTCGCCGTGGCTGGCGTTTGGCTGGTCCCGTCGCCAGTAGGCCTTGGACGCGATGGCATCGCGATCGAGACCGCCCGCGATGAGGAGTTCCTCTGCTGATCGGACCAGGTGGCGTTCACCGAAGAGGTACGCGGCGGTGCCCGCTACCGGGTGCACGTCGCTCAGCAACTCGAGCACCTCTGCTCGATCCAGCCAGACGAAGGATGCCGCCGGCCCGCCAGCCGCCGCCGGACGCGACCTCGCGCCATGACTCGTCACGAGCAGGACGGTGGCGTTCGTGTCGTCGGGGAGCGCTTCGAGCATGGCGAAGGCAGCTGGCATCGCGGAGTCGTCGACAACGAAGAGGTGCGACGTCGCCGTTGGTCGCAGGCTGATCCCACCTCGCGGCCCGATGGCCTCGAGGTGTTCGCCCAGCGCTGCCTTGGCTGCCCAGCGGGTAGCAGGGCCGCGGCCATCGTGGATCTCGATCTCGAAGTCGGCGATGCCTTTCGCTGGATCCGACCGCCGGATCGTGTAGCGACGACGGAGGGTCAGGTCGCCATTGGGGACCTCGAACAAGAGGTCCTGCCCTGGCGNNCCGCCGAACATGTCGTCGGGAACAGGGCGACGCGTGCTGACGGGACGGGGTTCAGACATTCAGCACTCCTTCACGTGGCGGCGTTGGGTGATCTGGGTCGACAGGTCGATTGTCGGAGAATCACGCGACGGCCTTTCTGAAGACACTCGTCGCCCAGGCGAGAACCAATGCGCACAACGGCACGGTGACCGCGAACGCCTGCCAGACGTGGTCGCTCGAGAATGAGCCGGCACCGAGCGCCCGTGCTCCTTCGACGACGTAGTACAGGGGATCAAAGTGGGCGACCACCCGCAGCCACGACGGGCCGAACGAGATCGGCAAGAGCACTCCGGCGAGGAGCAGGGCGGGCAGGTTCAGGAGGTTCATGACAGAGGCAAAGGCGTCGATCTCTTTGGTCGTGAGCGCCATCGCGACCGACCAAGCGGAGATCATCACCATGAAGACCCCGATGAGCACGGCGAGCACGAGCAGTCCGCCCCAGTGGATCTGGAAGCCGAACCCGTACGCGACCGCGACCGCGATCGCGTCGAAGAAGAACATGAAGGTCATCGCTGAGACGAGCGGCCCGGCGAGAATCGCCAAGCGGCTCGCTGGGGTCACCCGGAGCCGCTCGATGACGCCGGATCGAAGTTCGAAGATCGTGCCGAATCCTTGGGCCGTGCCGCTCGCAAACGCGAGGAGTGCGAGGATGCCCGGAAAAAAGACGTCGAGCACGGCTCCGGTAGACGCAGCTCGCGTGAAGTGCTTGAGCAGCGGCGTAAAGAGCGCGAGATAGAGCACCGGCGATGAGAGCCCGACGATCATCCACGTCGGATTGCGTAGCTGCTGTGTGAAATGCCGCTGGAAGAGCAGGCCGGTGTCTTTCAGGGTTCTCATGCCATCACCTCGGAGGAATGGCCGGTGTCTCGCAACGACCGGCCCGTATGCCGCAAGAAGACGTCGTCCAACGTGGGCTCCGAGAGGCTGATCGACTTCAGCTCGATCTGCTCCCGATCGAGCAGTCGGAGAAGCTCGGGCAATGCGGCACTGCCGTCCTCCACGTAGAGGCGCAGCCCGCCGTCCTCAACGCCAATCTCCCTGATGAAGGGCTCGGTTTGCAGGAGCGCCCTTGCCCGTTCAACGAGCCCCTCGTCAACAATTCCGAGCACCACTGAATCTCCGACGACCTGGCGCTTGAGCTCACGAGGGGTCCCCTCGGCGACGATCGTCCCTTGGTCCATGATCGTTAGCCGGTCACAGAGGGCATCCGCCTCTTCGAGATAGTGCGTGGTCAAAAAGACCGTCGACCCGCGCTCTTGGATGGCCCGAATGTGGTCCCACAGATTCGCCCGATTCTGCGGATCGAGGCCGGTCGTGGGCTCGTCGAGGAACAAGACCTCGGGTTGATGAATGAGCCCGAGGGCGACGTCGAGGCGCCGGCGCTGGCCTCCCGAATAGGTCGCGACCTTCCGATCGGCGAATTCGGTGAGGTCGAGCACCGCGGCGAGCTCTTTCGCCCGCTGGCGCAGGACGTCGAGATCGCCTCCGTAGAGGCGGCCCTGGAGTATGAGGTTCTCCCAGCCGGTCGACATGTCGTCGGCGCCACCTGCTTGGCTGACATAGCCTATCCGTTGACGCACCTGCTTCGGTTGGTGCGAGACGTCGGAGCCAGCCACGATCGCCGTGCCCGAGTCGATGGGCAAGAGCGTCGTGAGCATCCGGAGGGTCGTCGTCTTTCCGGCTCCGTTCGGTCCGAGGAAGCCGAAGATCTCGCCCCGACCGACCTCGAAGCTGACGCCTTGGACCGCTTCGACGGTTGCTTTCCTGTCGCGGAAGCGCTTGCGGAGATCCTCCGTCGTGATAATTGCGTCCATCTTCACACTCCTCGCTCGAACGGGTGCTGCATCTGTTCAGGGTCAAGGGGTGGTAATTGCTGAACTGCGGGCCATTTCCCGTTTGCGTACTCAGAGAGCGTGCGCGGATAGGTGAGGTGCGTCACCGAGGTTGTTCGCATCACGCCGGCGAGCCCAGCGGCTGTGTCGGTACTGGTGTGGGTTGGTGGTGTGAGACCACGAAGTCCCGACGTCGGATAAGGACACCGGAACAGGCCGCCCCGGCAAGGGCTAAGACACCACTGACGACGAGGAGAAGGTCGAGCGCACTGGCGAAGCTGGCGTGAATGGCCGCGACAAGTGGTGCTCGCAACGGGGCAGGCACGGCGTTGATGGCCTGAGCTGCGTTGCCCTGTTGAATGGCCGTGACGACTCCGGGCAGGTGCCCCTTTAGGGATGGGATGTTGGCCAGCGCCTGGCCCAATTTCTGGCGGAGAGCGGATGCGAAGACCGACCCGTAGACGGCGATGCCGGTGGCGATGCCGATCTGGCGGAAGGTGGTGTTGACGCCTGAGGCCATGCCGGAGAGTTGGGGGGCGACGACGCCGACGGCCGTCGAAGCGAGTGGCGGGTTGACTATGCCGCTGCCGACGCCGGCCACGATGAAGCCAGGGATCAAGTGGGTCCAGGAACTGCTGCCGNNCATGAGCAGCAAACCCACCCCGACCAGCAGTAGGCCCGGCCCGATAAGCCAACGGACGGGCATGCGTTCGCTGAACACCCCGGCGAACATCGACGCGGCAATAGAGGTCCCACTAATGAGCAGTATCCGAACACCGGTCGCCAAGGCGGAGTAGCCGAGGTCGTCTTGGAGGTAGAGGACGAGGTACAAGAACATCGCGTAGAGCGANNAACAGCGACAGGTCGAACAGCGGGTGGTCGGCTCGGCGCTCCAGCGCAACGAACGCCACGAACAACACAGCGGCGAGAGCGAGACAGATATCTACCCCGGTGTCGCTCCAAGCCATCTCGCCAGCGCGGATCAGGCCGTAAACCAAACTGATCAAGCCGGCGGTGAGCGTTACGAACCCGGCCCAGTCCGGCCGACTGGCGTGCGGCGTCTTGGACTCATCCACCCGCCACCGGGTGACGACAAGCGCGGCCACACCGACCGGCAGGTTGACCAAGAAGATGCCCCGCCAGCTGATGCCGGTCGTGATGACCCCGCCCAGTACTGGTCCGAGTCCCGCGGCCACCCCAGTGACCGCACCCCAGATTCCAAAGACCATCCCCCGCTCCTTGCCGTGGAAGCTCTGAGCCAGAAGAGCCAGCGATGTGGCGAACAGGATCGCCCCGCCGATGCCTTGGGCGCTCCGGGACAGGATCAACATCATTGGCGACTGGGCTATCCCGCAGA
>PKWD01000052.1 GCA_003131945.1 Acidimicrobiaceae bacterium | reverse complement strand
GGACGCCTTCATGGAGCTCACCCGCGACAGCGTCGAGTTCCACGTCCACGACGACGAAGCGGCCGGCGACACCGCTCCCGCGGGGACGGCCGCCGCCGGTGGGGACACTGCCGCGGCCAGCGCCGCCGCCANNGCCGACGCCATCCACGCCGGCAACCGGCTGGCCCCGGTGGAGAGGTGAGGTCTCCGTGTCAATCGTGACCGCCGATCGGTTGTCGGGTCCGCTCGACAGTGACGCGACGGCGGCACCGCAGTTGCCGGCCGGCCACTACACGTTTGCCGCCGCCCTGCGCTCGGAGTGGACGAAGCTACGCAGCGTCCGCTCCACCACCTGGAGCCTCGTGGCCACGGCGGTGCTGACCATCGCCATCGGCATCCTCGCCACCGGGAGCGAGGCCAGCCGTTGGACCCACACCGACCTGGGCGACCGACTCGCCTTCGATCCGACCAGCCTCAGCCTGGCCGGCTTTCTTTTCGGTCAGTTGGCCATCGGCGTCCTCGGCGTCCTCGTGGTGAGCGCCGAGTACGGCACCGGCACCATCCGCGCCACCTTCGCGGCGATCCCCAACCGCACCCTCGTTCTGGTGGCCAAGGTGGCCGTGTTCAGTGTCGTCGCCTTCGTCATCGGCGAGATCCTCGCCTTTGCCTCGTTCTTCATCGGGCAGGCCATCCTCAGCGGTTCGGCCCCCACGGCCACCTTGGGCCAGCCCGGTGTACTGCGCGCCGTCGTCGGTGGTGGGCTCTTCCTCACCGTCCTCGGGCTCTTCGCACTGGGCCTGGCCACCATCGTCCGCCACAGCGCCGGTGCCATCACCACGTTCGTCGCCATCTTCTTCGTCATCCCCCTCATCGTCGAAGCTCTCCCCTCTTCGATCAAGGACGCGGTGGGCAAGTACCTCCCCGACAACATCGGCGCCACCATGACCACCGTGAAACCGGGTTTCCGCACCGATGTCCCCACCTTCTCGCCCTGGGTCAGCTTCGGCCTGCTCTGTGCCTACGCCGCCGCCGCGCTCATCATCGGGGGTGTGTTGCTGGCGCGACGCGACGCCTGAGCCTGGCTGTCTGAAGCGGCGCTCTAGGTGGGTGTCGGTTCGCGGGGCAGGCCGAGACCGTGCTCGGCCACGATGTTCCGGTTGATCTCGGTCGTTCCCCCGGCGATGGACGCCTGGCGTGACGACGTCAGATTCCGGGCCCAGCGGCCGCTCAACCCGTCGAGCCCCATCAAGGTGACGGCGAGGTCGGCCAACTCCTGGTCGATACGGGCCCACATAAGCTTGGTACCGCTTCCGGCGGCGGCCGTCGGTGTCATGCCCCGGCCGAGCGCCTCGAGGTCCCGGGTCGTCGTCCACCGCATGCAGGCGATCTCGGCGTAGAGGGCGGCGATCCGGTCGCGGCAGACGGGATCCTTCATGGCCGGACGGTGGCGCGCATCGTGCACCATCTGGTCGAACCTCCGGCTCAGACCCAGGTGGAACTTGGCCACGCCGGCCCGTTCGTAGCTGAGGGTGGCCATGGCCACCCGCCACCCGTCGTTCAGGGGTCCGAGAAGGGCGGTGGCCGGAACGCGGACGTTGTCGAAGAAGAGCTCCGAGAACGTCAGGTCTCCGGCCATCGTCCGCACCGGTCGAACCTCGATCCCCGGCGTTTTCATGTCGACCAACAGACAGGAGATGCCTTTGTGCTGGCGTACACCGGGATCGGTGCGGACATAGAGCTGACACCAGTCGGCGAAGCGCCCCAGGCTGTTCCAGGTCTTCTGGCCGTTCACGACGAACTCGTCACCGTCGAGCACCGCCGACGTGCGCAGCGACGCCAGGTCTGATCCGGCGTCCGGCTCTGACATCCCCTGGCACCAGATCTCGTCCCCCCGCAGCATCGGGGTGAGGAAGCGGGCCGTCTGCTCGGGGGTGCCGTACTGCATGATGGCCGGGGCGATGTTCGAGACCCCGATGGTATTGACCGGTCCCGGAGCCCCCGCCCGGGCCATCTCCTCGTGCAACGCCAGTTGCTCCTCGACTCCGGCATCGCGGCCCCCGAATCGCGCCGGCCACGACACCGCCGCCCAGCCACCGTCGAAGAGGTCGCGGCTCCACTTGCGGAGGATGTCGAGGTTGTCGCCATCGTCATAGCCTTCTTGCCCGGCGGCGATGACGTCGGGGGTGATGTGCTCGTCCAGCCACCGCCCCAGGGCACGACGGAATCCGTCGAGGTCTCTGCTCTCCTCGTCACCGGCCTGCTGTTCTGTGGCCATGATGCGCCGCCCGCCCCTGTCGTGATCGCGTCTCTCTCAACTGCTTGTGCTGGCCGTACGGAGGACCGGACCGTCGCGTCTTCGGTCCGTCGTCCCGGTGGTGCCGCGACCGGTAACGCTTGTCCCGTTCACGGGTCTCGAGCGTGCCCTGTCGATGTGTCGGAGTCCGACGATACCCGGGGGTATGCCCCGGCACGAAACGAGCCGACGTTCCCAGCCCGGTCCGGCCTTCCGGTTATCGGCTGACCACGGTATTCTTTCCGCCGATGCACCGGGGCCATGGGCCTGAACGTCGGGGATCACCTATCCGGGTCCGGCTGTGCCCACGGTCAGACGAAACGCCGGCCGAGATCGCTCGTCTCCTCCGAGCCGGGACGTGCTCCAGGCCGACCCCCATCGCCCCACTGGCTGACCGGACTGGCCGCCCTCACCTAAGCGCCGAGCGCAGCCGGTGTCCGAGACAACCGACGGCAGCATCTCCTCGACGGCCCGGGTCGTGCTCAGCGGCCGAGCCGCCTCTCAGGATGTTCGCAGCGGGGTCAACCCACTCACGATCGCCGTGCCGTTACTTTTTCCTGTAGGAGAAGCTGGCCGAACTGGTGCTCGGACCCGACCCGGTGAGGTCGCTCTCGACCGTCGTCACCGTCACCTTCACCTTGGTACCGGCTACGCCCGGCGGCGCCGTCACGTCCACGACACTGGTCGAGCCGCAGTCGAGGAGAGCCTGGGCGTTGGAGAACGTTGCCGCCGCCACCGAGCCGAAGAAGACGGCGGTGACGCAGCCCAGGTTCTGACCGCGGATGGTGACCGCTGTTCCGCCGGCCGCCGGCCCTGACTTCGGTGAGATGGACGTCACTTTCGGGTTGCCCGGTGGATAGAGCAGGAAGATGTCCGCCGGTGGGTTGTAGGAGCAGCCCGTCACGGTGCAGACCTCGACGTCGACCGCCGCCGGGTTTTGCTCCACGGTCTGGGTGCTGATGCTGGTGTCGCTGTTGACCGTGTAGGCGTACTGCGTGCCGACCGAGAACGGCGTGGCGTCGTCAGCGAACACGATGGGACCGACGGACTGCTCGAACCCGGCCCCGGTGATGGTGATCGGAGTACCGCCGGTGTCCGGGCCGCCGCCGACGCCGGTGGTGCTCGATACGCCCGTGACGGTGGGGACGCCGGCATAGGTGAGGTTGAGGGCGTTCGACTGACCGGCGATGCTCTTGACGCTGAATGGCAGCGCCACCGGCTGTACTGAGGGCGTCCCGCCCGGGGGGATGAGGGCGGGGGCGAGGAACTGTATCTCCGTCCCGGACAGGTAGAGGCAGTTCGGGGCGAAGCAAAACAGGACCGACGAGTCCATGGTGGGGTCGCCCAGGTTGGCCCAGTCGGCGGTGAGCGGGTCGAATCCCGTGCCTGTCACCGTCACCACTGTGCCGCCGAACTCATCGCCATAGGACCCCGGTCCGGCCGACGTCGACACCGAGGTGACGGTCGGGACCGGCACGTAGTCGAACTCGGTGGGGGCCGGCATCTCCTCGCAGCCGCAGCCGGGGGGGAGCGCGGTCACGCCCATGGGTGTCGAAGGCAGGGTGGGGCCCTCGTAGGGCGGCAGGATGGTGCCGGTGACACTGGTGCCGTGGCCGTTGGTCACCCGGACCTGGACCTGGCAGATATCGGTGGTGGGCGTCTCACCGCTGACGCTCGGGGCGCAGCCCTGCGCCCGGTAGGCGGGAGGTGTCACCGAGATCTCGTAGGGCGATGTCACCTTGAAGCCTGACGCCTTGACCCCGCCGAAGGTGACCTTGGTGGCGCCGGTGAAGCCGGATCCGAAGATGGTGACCGGGGCGGCGCCGGACTGCGATCCTCCGTAGGGGCTGACACCGGTGACGCTCGGGACAGTACTGGTGGCGCTCTCGTCGACGTATTCCATGGTGGCGGCCGAGCCGGGAGCGCTCGACCTGCCGTTGAGGAGCGTCACGATCACCTCGGCCGGCCCGGACCCGTCCTGGGGCGCAGGGGCGCCCGGAGGAGTCGTGTCAGCGGACACGGGGAACGTGGCCGTGATCGACGTCGAGCTGTTGACCGTGAGCGCAGCCGGAGGGATCTGCCAGGTGCCCACTTCGATGCCGGCGACGTCGGAGGTCATGTGCGACTCGAATCCGGTGCCGGTGATAGTGACGGTACCCCCGGAGGTGGGCAGGAAGGCCGGAGCGAGGCTGCTCACCGACGGCTGGAGCGCTGAGCTGGCGCCGGCATAGGCGCAGAGGTAGGCGGCCAGCCCGGCGGTACCGTGCGGATCGGTCAGCCGCGGTGATCCGAGCCCCGAGGCCAGGTCGTAACCCGTGGTGGCCGGGAAGACCTGGCCGTTGTCAACGCCGTAGATGTCGTTGTTTCCGGTGGTGATGTCGGTGAAGGACGCCGCGTACGTCCTCGGGTTCGACGCCACGGCATAGAGAAGCGGGCTCACGAAACCGACGCCGCTCGTCGTCGTCGGGTTGGTTGCGCACGTGGACGAGGCATTGATCAGGGCCAGCATGGACGCCCAGATGGGGGCGGCCGACGACGTCCCGCCGATGGTGGTCCAGCCGTCGGGGCTGCCCGGGCCTTCGAACTCGGTGCTGAAGACCGTGACGGCCCCGGTGAACTCGTCCGCTTGCGCCGACACGTCGGGCACGAGCCGACACGGTGTGTTGGCCGTCGCTCCGGCCAGCGAGTTCTGACAGAAGCCGGTCGGGTAGCCGAACTCGGACTCGACGGCGTTGGCCTGGGTGTAGTCGGCGCTCGTCGGTCCGACGATGCCGGGAACCTTGGAACCTGCCTGCCAGGCCGGCATGGCCCACGACTGGGAGATGCCGCCGCCGCCTGCTCCCCAGGCCGCCCCGTCGTTCCATACGTGCTCGGCCGGGGGTTGGGTGGCGTCGTCGATGGTGGTGCCGCCGACGGCGACCACGTAGGGCTGGCTGGACGGGTCGTCCACCGACATGGGGTTCTGGCCCGAAACCGGGGCCGGTGGGCGGAAGGCGTTGCAGTCGTCGGAACCGGTGTCGCCGGCGGCCGAGAAGATCGACTGGCCCTGGGCGGCGGCCTGCTCGAAAAGGAAGTTCTCGGCCTGCTGGATGCCAGGCTCGGCCAACTGGACGGCCTGCTCGCACAGCCCCCAGCTCGACGTCACGATCTTGTCGGTGTCGCTGTTGATGATGGCCGTGTACTCGTCGATGCCCCCGAAGGTGTTGTTGGGCGCGTTGTAGACGTCGATGTTCGCCCCTGGCGCCATGGCCGACACGTCTTCGACGTCGAGGATGGCCTCACCGCTTCCCTGCCCGGCCGGCTCACCCCCGTCCACCGGCACCTGGTTCAGCCGGCTGATCATCTGCCCGGCTTCGGTTGCTCCGTAGAAGCAGGTGTCGAAGGTCTGGATGTCCGACACGGCGAAGGGCTCGAGCTCGTAGATGGCAATGTGCTGTCCGGTGCCGACGTCGCCGGCCCCGTAGAGCCCGAATGCTCCGTAGGCGTTGGCGATCTGGTCGTCGGTGAGGCCACCGAAGGTATGAGCAGCACCGGTGGCGGCGGAGCAGGGGGTGGGGGATCCGGCCGGGTGCGCGAATTGCGGCGACTGGGCGGCGGCATGGGTGCCCTGAGCCGACGCCGGGGCGCGCACGATGCCGGCCGGCTGCTCGTGCACAAGATCGTTCAATCCGACGACGGAGGAGACGGAGCCTGAGATGGTGGACGAAAGCTCGACGGCGGACGTGGTGGCCCGACCGGTCGATCCGTCGGCCAGCCGGTAGCGCGTGAGCCCTGTGTGGAAGGCCGATTCCACGCTGCTGGCGGGGCCGGTGAACGTCATCAGGAGCCCGTCACTGGCCACGTTGGTGACGCGCAGCCCGTCGGCCGCCAGTGCCGCTTTGACGGAGGCGATGGTGGCACGGGTCGGACCGAACCGGCCGGCGAAGGCCCCGGGCGCCAGGTAGTCGTGGTACTGGGGTGAGGTCTTGTCGGTCACTTCGCTCAAAAAGGACGTGAGCGCGGCGTTATCACGGGGCTTGAGGACCACGGCCCCTGTCACCGTTGCCGCGGGGGCAAGCGCACCGGCGGCGGTGGCGCCGTTCGGGATCCGCGGCGCCGACTGGATCCTCTGCATCGTCGGTGTTGTCGTCGCTGCCGACGGACTGGCCGAAGCTGACGCTGAGGGCACGAACGTGAGAACCGTGAAGAAAGCCACTACCGGTGCCAACCGCGAGCTTGTTTTGAAAGCTGTCATGACAACACCCCAATGCGCTGGACGGACCTGACGGGAGACCGCGGAAAAGAACGACGATTGCCCACAACATGTGTTTAGCATCTGTGCCGTTCGTCGTCTTCGGGACCTGTCGGCGCAGCCCGGTCGCCCCGACCATCGTCCATGCGACACCCTTGCGCGCCTGTCCCCTTCGTCCTAGCGTTCCGCGCATCTGCCCGGATCTTTCATAGACGGCGATCTCCGGACAGAGACAGGAATTTCGAACAAGACCGTCACCACCGGTTCGGTCTCACCGTTCGCGTGCCGGCTCCGCTTCGATCGGAGGGGTCACCATGAGCCCAGGCGTTGCCGCCAAAAGATCATTGGGATCCAAGAGCCCCAGAAACCTCATACGTCACGGGTTTCGATGGTTGGGTGCGGTCAGCGTGGCCATTGTGGCCGCTGTTGTCGTTCTGCCGGCAACGGGGACATCGGCACCATCGTCAACGCCGGCGGCCATCACGCTGGTGCAAGCGCAATCACAGCTGTCCGCCCTGGCCGCCACGGCCGACGCCCCGGGACAAGCGGCACTCGACGACGCCGTCGGCCAACTGACAGCCGCCTTTCCCGACAACTCCGGATCGACCGGCAGCCTCAGCTCCCTGTGGGCCGATGCCCAAGACGCCAACGTCCCCGTCCCCCCACCGTACGGAGAGACGGTCTTCAGGTCCACGAGGGCGGCGGCGAAAGATCTGGTGGGCATCCTGTCCGATCCGACCGTGCCCCGGGCGGCCCTGGACGGGGCCGGTGACGCCATCCTCGAGGCCGATCAGGCCATCACCGACAATGCCCTGAGCCAGGCGGGTCTCCCATTTTCACCGAATGGGTCCGCATTCGGCCCCGGTTCCCCCGGGCAGATCACCGCCGACGAGTCGAGGTGGGAGGGGGCCTATCGAGTTCTCGGCACCCAGATCGATCACGTCGTGACGACCCTGCCGCCGTCCACGATCGACCAAGCGGCCGAGAACCTCTTGGAGTCCCCGATCGAGTCCCCTACTTTCCTACCCCAGCCCGTCACCGGAACGGCGCTGACCGCCGACGGCAAGCCCGAATTCTTCTACTTCGGAACTGAAGGATGCCCCTACTGCGCCATCGACCGGTGGTCGATGGTGGTGGCTCTCTCCCAGTTCGGCCACTTCTCCCCGCTGGCGCTCAACGTGTCCTCCACCGTCGACGGCTACCCGGGGACAGATACCTTCACCTTCTACGGCTCCACGTACCAGAGCTCATATCTGTCATTCGTTCCCGTCGAGGGCTTCACGAACCAGCGTCCGCCGGGGTCGAACGGCCCTCCTTGCGGGGCTGCGCCCTGGTCAAAGCTCCAAGAACTCTCGTTCGCACAGCAGCAGCTCATGGCCGCCTATGACCCGGGTTGTGGATACCCATTTCTGGATGTGGGCAACAGGTGGACGACGATCGGGGCCTACGCCGACGTGCAGGTCGTCCAGGGTATGTCGTGGACGCAGATTGCCTCCGCCTTGGCGGACCCGGGCTCGGCGGTGGCGCAGTCTGTCGAAGGCGGGGCGGTGCTGTTGACGGCCCAGATCTGTGAGGTGACCGGCGAGCAGCCGGCGAGCGTCTGCGGTTCCAGCGTCGTCCAGCAATGGCAGGCGGGCCTCCCGTGATCTTTCGCTTCACTACCCCTGGCCGGTCAGGCGTGCGGTGGGGGTGAAGCGCACCGGCATGTGTTCGTAGCCGACGATGAAGTTCGAGACGCGCAGCGGAAGCGGATCGTCGGTGGCGATGGCCAGGTCGTCGAAGCGGTCGAGGAGGCAGTCGACCATCCCGAGCATTTCGGCCCGTGCCAGCCGGTGTCCGAGACACAGGTGGGCGCCGAAGCCGAAAGCCACGTGGTCGTTCGGTTGCCGGCGGATGTCGAAACTCTCGGGGTCGTCGAACACGGTCTCGTCACGGTTGGCCGCCGGGTAGAGAAGAAGAACGTTCTGGCCGGCCCTGATCGTCTGGTCGTGGAGCTCGATGTCGCGCGTCGCATTGCGGTTCATGTTCTTGATCGGGGTGACCCAGCGCAGCATCTCCTCGACGGCCCCGGGGAGCAGGTCCCGGTCGGCCTTCAACGCCGCCAGTTGTTCGGGACGGCGCAGGAGGGCCTCCATCCCACCGCTGATGACATGACGCGATGTCTCGTCACCACCGATGAGGATGAGAAGAGCTTCGTAGACGAGCGTAGTGTCGTCGAGGCGATCCCCCTCGATCTCGGCATGGGCCAGGGTACCGAGGAGGTCGTCGGTCTTCCCTTTGGCTCTGCGTTGGTCGATCTGGTGGCGGACGTAGGCGTCCCATTCGACGAAGGCGGAAGTGGCGCGGACGAAGGCGTCGTCGTCTGACGCTCCCTGGGACATCAGCATGGTCTCCGACCACTCGAGAAGCTTCGACCAGTCAGAAGGTGGGAAGCCGAGCATGTCGGCGATCATGACCAGGGGTAGCGGCGCCGCGATGTCGGTCACCAGATCGCAGGAACCCTTTTCGCAGACGGCATCGAGGATCTCGTCGCACACCTCACGGACGCGTGGCTGTCGGAGCCGGACCGCTTCCGGGGTGAAGCCGGCACTCACCAGCCGTCGCCGTCGGCGGTGCTCCGGTGCATCCATGTCGATCATGTAGGGGAGGGGAGTGTTCGGTCGGGACCCCTGGGCGCTCGAGAAGGCCTGTGGGTCCTGTCCGATGGCACGGACGTCGGCATAGCGGGTGATGCCCCAGACGTCGCCCTGCTCGTCGTAGTAGGCGGGGGCGTGACGGCGCATCCAGGCGAAGGCCCGGTAGGGGTCGTCGGTATAGAACGTCCCGGCCATCAGCTCGATGTTGGGAGCCTCGGTGATCGTCATGGCTGTGCCTTTCATCGGGTCGCGTTCATCGTGGCAGCGGATCCGCCGACGGACAAGGCCGTCAGGAGTCGTCGAGTAGCAGGCCGTAGTTGGCTCCCCGGCGCAGGTGATGGCCGCCGTCGACGGCCAGGCACTCGCCCGTGATCCAGCTTGCCTCCGGGCCCACCAGGAAGCGGACGGCGTCGGCCACGTCCTGAACGGTCCCGGGACGGCTGATGGGGGTCTGGGCCATGTAGTCGTCGAGAAGGGGGCCACCGGCGGTGATGAACTCCATGAGCTCGTCGTCGATGATGCCGGGCTGGACGGCGTTCACCCTGATGCCATTGTCGGCCAGTTCTTCGGCCGCGTAGCGTACGAGCATCTCGATGCCGGCCTTGGCCATGCCGTAGGCCCACAGGTAGCGGTGGGGGAAGTGGCCGGCCCCTGACGACATCCCCACGATGGAACCACCGCCGGCCATGACGGGCACCGCATGCTTGATGCACAGAAAGGTGCCGATGAGGTTGAGCTCGACGGTGGCCCGGACACCGTCGGCGTCGGCATCGGCGATCGGACCCATGTGCATGGCACCACCGGCGCAGCAGAACAGGATGTCGAGATTGCCGGTCGGCTCGGCGGCGCGTGCCATGGCTGCCTGCACCTGATCCTCGGCGGTGACGTCGGCCACCACGTATTGCACGGTGGCCGTCGGCGCCGCGGCCGGTGACGTAGCGCCCAGTGACGTAGCGCCCAGTGACGTAGCGCCCAGTGACGTAGCGCCCGGTGACGTAGCGCCCAGTGACGNNCCGCAGATGGTGACGTGGGCACCGTCGGAGGCGAAGCGTATGGCGGTACCGAGTCCGATTCCGCTGCCCCCACCGGTGACGAGGGTGGCCTTTCCTTCGATCCCGCTCATGAGATCCCCACGATAGGGCAGGCCGGTCAGCCGGGAGATCGGCCGCTGGCTACCATGATCCCGGGGTCGACTGGGCCGCTTCCCCCGTCGTCATCGGAACGGGCTCGGAGGGGACGGAGGAGCGATGGGCGGACACCGGGGCGTTCGACACGCGGTGGCGGCTGCACTGANNGGGCGTGGTGGCCGGCGGGGGCACCGACGCCGGCGCCGCGCCGGAGGCCACGGTGCCGATCGCCGGCAGTTACCTCAGGGCCCCGAACGCCACCGATCTCGGCCCCTATGCCGCCTCGGCCATGGGGGTCGAAGTCGTACTGGCACCCAGTGACGGGTCGGTGATGACCCAGGAGCTGGCCGCCCTCTACGACCCCTCGAGCCCCAGCTATCACAAGTGGCTGACACGGGGGGCGTTCGCCGGCCGCTTCGCATCGAGCGCGTCGGTACGCGGTTCGGTGGTGGACTACCTGCGACAGCAGGGCTTGAAGGTCGTAGCCAGCGCGTCGCCGTTTCTCGTGCGCGCCGTCGGAACGTCGGCCCGGGTGGCCGGCGCTTTCGGCACGACGATCGACAACTACGGCGCCGCCAAGTCCCACTGTGGATGCTGGTCACGGTCCTCCCCGACGTCGTAGGTCAGGCCCAGGTAGACCCGGCCTTCGGCTCTTGCATCCATGTCCTTACCGTACCGAGACAGGTCGACCTGGTGAGCGGTATAGCGACACCGGTCATCGGCGCCCTGGTCACCCAGACGGGGAAGACGGGCACCGCGACCGACTCGACGGGAAAAAAGGGTCCCGACCCGTCGGAGCGGGCGTCCGACGAACGACTATAGGGACATGAGGAGCGAGTCAGCGGCGGCTGGGGATCCGAGGGCCGTGCTGCTCGACGTCTTCGACTCGGCCCTTCCCCGGGTCTACGGCTACGTGCTCAGCCGGTGCGGCCAACAGGCTCTGGCCGAGGACCTCACCTCGGAGACGTTCCTGGCGGCGGTGGACGCCGTGCGTCGTGAGGACCCGCCGCCGATGTCGACGGCCTGGCTGGTGGGGGTGGCCCGGCACAAGCTGGTCGACCACTGGCGCCGCCAGGGACGCGAAGAGCGGGGCCTGAACGCGCTGGCGGCGAAGGATCCGGAGGACGAGGACCCGTGGGACGAACGGATCGATGCCCTGCGGGCGCAGGCCGTCCTCGATGCGCTGGCTCCCCACCACCGCGCCGCCTTGACCCTGCGCTACCTCGACGACCTGTCCGTGCCCGAAGTGGCCGCCCTCCTGCAACGTACGGTGCATGGCACCGAGGCGCTGCTCGTGCGGGCGCGTGCCGCCTTCCGACGCTCCTACGCCGTGGAGGAAGAGAGCGATGGCTGATCCGTTCGAGGCCTTGCGCCTCCCCTCTCCCGCGATCGATCCCGATCCGACGTTCGCGGCCCGTCTCCGCTCCCGGGTGGAGCGGGCCCTGGCCCTACCCGAAGGAGTGACCGTGTCCGAGCTCACCATCGAAACCGCCGCCGTCGGCGTGTCAGCCCCCACCTCGGCGGGGACCGGCACGGCCGGAGTCGCCCCTGCCTCAGTGGTGCCCTACCTGATCGTCGACGGAGCCCGGCGGGCGATCGACTGGTATGTGTCGGCCCTGGGGGGGAGGGCACGGGGCGAGGTGATCACGATGGCCGACGGCCGGGTCGGTCACGCCGAGCTCGAGCTGCGGGGCTCGGTCATCTACCTGGCCGACGAGTCGCCGCAGAGCCGGGTCACCGCCCCGCGGCCCGGTGCCGGTGCCACGGTGAGCCTTACTTTCGAGGTCCCCGACGTGGACGCAACGGTGGAGCGTGCTCTGTTCGAGGGAGCGCTCCTCGAGCGTCCGGTGGCCGACAATCCCTACGGCCGCAACGCTGTCATCCGAGATCCGTTCGGGCACCGGTGGATCATCTCGGCTGTCACCGTTCCGGTGGGCGGGCCCGACGGTGGAACGGATCCCATCCGACAGGGCGATCTCGGCTATGTGTCGTTGTGGGTACCCGACGTCGAGCGGGCGGCCGGGTTCTTCGCCGCCGTGCTCGGGTGGACCTATGAGCCGCAGGCCGAAGGCCATGCCCGTCAGGTCGCCGGCCGTGAGCTTCATCACGGATTGTTCGGTGGCCAGGATCGCAGTTCGTTGTTCCTCTGCTTCGTCGTCGACGATATGGAAGCCGCCGTCGAACGGGTGCGGGACGCCGGTGGGCAGGCCGACGAGCCGACACTCGAACCGCACGGGCTCTCGGCCATGTGTGTCGACATCGAGGGGTCACGGTTTTCGCTCTACCAACCGCCACCGGGACCACGGGGCGAACGGCTGGCCGCCAACGGGGTGCGTCACGGTGACGTGTCCTACGTCACGATGGAGGTCCGGGACTCGGCGGCGGTGCGTGCCTTCTACGGTGCCGTGCTCGGTTGGCACTTCGATCCTGGTCGTGTCGAGGATGGCTGGGGGCCGGCCGATGTCGTGCCCATGACGGGTCTCCACGGCGGCCACGAGGTGACGACGGTGCTGCCGATGTACCGGGTGGACGACATCGTGGCCGCGGTGGCACGGGTCCGGGCCGCCGGAGGCTCGGCCACCGATCCCGAGCAACAGCCCTACGGCCTGACGTCGGAGTGTGTTGACGACCAGGGGACGCGGTTCTACCTCGGCCAGCACTGAGTCTCGGCCAGCACTGAGTCTCGGCCAGCGCAGTGGCTCGAGATCTACGACGGAACGACGCTGCGGACCATCGTCCGTGCCTCCATGGGCGAGCTGTGGCCCGTGTCGACCACCTGGTAGCCGACGGCCGCCTGGTGGAGGATCGCCCGGCGAGGCCGGGGCCGCTACCTTGCAGGGATGGCTCAGAGCGCAACTGCCGGCACCGGTTTGTCCTTTCCGGATGGCTTTCTGTGGGGGACGGCCACGGCAGCCCACCAGATCGAGGGCGGGAACGTCAACAACGACTGGTGGAAGTGGGAACACACCGAAGGCTCGGGTTGCGCCGACTCGAGTGGGGATGCCTGCGACTCGATGCACCGATGGAGCGAGGACATCGATCTGGTGGTGCAGATGGGCCTGGGCGCCTACCGGTTCTCCCTTGAGTGGAGCCGGATCGAACCGGCCGAAGGGGAGTTCTCGACGGTCGCTCTCGACCACTACCGGAGGATCTGCGCCGGCTGCATCGAGCGGGGTATCGCACCGGTGGTCACCTTCCATCACTTCANNGGGGGGGATGGGAGGCACAGGACGCACCGGAGGCGTTCGCCCGGTTCGTGACCCGGGCCACGGCGCATCTGGGGGATCTGATCAGTTGGGCCTGCACGATCAACGAACCCAATGTGATCGGGGTCATGGGCTACACGATCGGGACGTTCCCGCCGGGGGTGAAGGACGACTTCTACCGACACCTGGCCGTCAACGAGACGATGGTGCGGTCGCACCGGTTGGCGGTGGAGGCGCTGCGCTCGGGCCCGGGGAACTTCCCGGTGGGACTCACCTTGNNTGTCGATGGCCGAGCTGGTGGCCGACGAGGGGGGTGAGGCCCTGCGCGACGCGGCGGAGGACGTCCTCGAGAACACCTTCCTGCGGGGCACGGAGGGTGACGACTTCGTCGGTGTCCAGTGCTACACCCGGATGCACTTCAATGCCGAAGGCCAGGCTCCGGACGACCCGGCCATCGCCCAGACGCAGATGGGTTACGAGTTCTGGCCCCAGGTGGTCGAGTACACGGTGCGGCGGACGGCCGCCTTCACGGGGCTCCCGGTGGTGGTGACGGAGAACGGGATCGGCACGGACAACGACGGCGACCGGATCGCCTATGTCACAGAGGCATTGCGCGGTGTCCGGCGCTGCCTCGACGACGGCCTCGACGTGCGGGGCTATTTCGTCTGGAGCCTGATGGACAACTTCGAATGGGCCCACGGCTACGGGCCCAAGTTCGGCCTCCATGCAGTGGACCGGACGACCTTCGAGCGCCGGCCCAAACCCAGTGCGAAGTGGTTCGGGGAAGTGGCCAGAGCCAACGCCTTGGTGGCCGCTTCGCACTGAAGGGTCCTCAGGGGGGGCCGCCCTCGAAAATGAGGTCGTGTGATGGCACGGTGGCGGCGGTGACCGCGAGAAGACGTCGGCCCTCGTCGGCCCGCAGCGGATCCCAGACGGCCGCCGTCTCGGGGACGCCGTGGACGAGAACGATGGTCATGGCGCAAGCCTCTCACTCGCGGCCCACAGCCGGGTGACAAGATCAGAGGCCGTGGCCTCCCTCGACGACGAGAGCATGCGATCGATCTACCGCACCATGGTGCTCATCGCCGCCTGCGACGACGGGCTGCGCTCCGCCATCAGCGCCGGCACCGTCACCCTGGCCTACTACTCCCCCCGGGGCCAGGAGGCCGTGGCCGCCGGCTTCCTGGCGCACGTCCGGGAAGGAGACAAGGTGATCACCGGCTATCGTGATCACGCTCACGCACTGCTGCTGCGGTGCGATCCTCGGGAGGTCATGGCTGAGCTCTACGGCCGCCGGGACGGGCTAAGTAAGGGCAAGGGGGGCTCGATGCACCTGTTCGCCATTGACCGGGGCCTTTGGGGCGGCTACGGGATCGTCGGAGGCCACATCCCGTTGGGCGTGGGGTTCGCTTACGCCCTCCGGTACCAGGGAACCGACCACATCTGCCAGCTCTACCTCGGAGACGGAGCGCTCCAGACCGGCGCCTTCCATGAGGCAGCCAACTTGGCTGGGCTGTGGGGCAGGGACGGCAACTGCCCGGTGCTGTTCGTCGTGGAGAACAACCAGTACGCGATGGGCACGTCGGTCGAGCGTTCAACGGCGATGACCGACCTGGCGGCGAAGTTCGATGCCTACGGTATCGAACGCGAGAAGGTCGACGGCATGGACCTCGAGGCGGTCCTCGAATGCGCCGCGCGGGTAACCCAGC
>PKWD01000456.1:10005-10163 GCA_003131945.1 Acidimicrobiaceae bacterium | reverse complement strand
TAACATGAGTCGCCTCCTGCCCGGAGACGACGGCTTCTACTGCGGTCGATATGCCCTGGGGGAGTTCGCGGTCCTCTTCGGCGTAGGGATCGGTGTTGGATTGGCCGAGCACAGTTTCGGTTGGGGACTGGCCGCGAGCGATGCTGACGTACGAGGAT
>PKWD01000456.1:0-9987 GCA_003131945.1 Acidimicrobiaceae bacterium | reverse complement strand
CGGACTCGCCTCCGACCTGACCCACGCGCAAACACGCGGTGACGGTGATCCCGAGCGGGTCACCGTCCGACCCCAGAACCCGGTCGCCGCCGTACATCACTGGCAACCGTCGAGGCGAGGTTCATGCGAACCTGCAAGCTCGCTGAGGTTGCGCCATACTCCTTTGGTGGGCGGCACCCAGCGATCGAGAACGGCACAAGGTGTGGCTGCTGAGCGAGCACTGTTGAACGACATGGGCGTGCTGGCCGATCCCTTCGCTCGAAGGATGCTCACTCCTTCGATGGTGGCGACCGTGAACGTCGTGCAGCACCTTCCGACCCGAGTGCTGGCGCGGTCGGTGACCTTGGCGGGGCTTGCGGCTCGTGTCCTGTGGTTCGACGCCCAGGTGACCGAGGCGCTGGAGGCGGATATCACGCAGATCGCGGTGATCGGGGCAGGATACGACAGTCGAGCGTGGCGATTTCGCCGCGAGGGCGTGCAGTTCTTCGAGTTGGATCAGGGAGCGACGCAGCAGGAAAAGGCACGGCGGGCACCTCGTCCGGGGCCCCTCTACGTTGCAGCCGACCTGACAACTCAGGGCGCTGGGGAGGCTCTCGTCGAACATGGACTCGACACATCGCAGCCAGTGCTCTTCGTCGTCGAAGGCGTCACGATGTACCTCGACGAGAAGATCGTGAGGGACCAGCTTGGTGGGCTTGCGAAATCAAGTGGGGTGGGTAGTCGGCTCGCAGTGGACTTCTATCCGCCCCGTGGTGCTGGGACGTCTCTAAATCACCGGCAGAATCAGCTCCAGCGCCTGGCTCGTTTCGGCAGCGGTGAGACGTTCAGGTTGACGATCAACCGGCCCGAGGCCGTGCAACTCGTCGCTGGATCGGGTTGGGACACGATCGAGGAGACGAGCCTGCGGGAAGCAGCACGCTCTTTGGTCCCAAGTGAGTGCGGCCTTCCTGTCGATGCGGTCAACGAACACAAGACACTGGTGGTTGGCCTGCGCTTGTGAGCGAATCCGTTCTTGGCAGTCGGTATCACCCTGTGTTGCTACGGGCATGGAAGGGCGACACGTCGACCAGTTCCTCGCCTCCCGACAGACTGTCCAAGGCGACCTCAGTCCATCCGGGATCGCCACGGTGACCGGGCGCAATAGCTTCCCTGACCGCAGGGGTCCTCGGATCACAGAAATCCTGCCAGGACGACCCGGGGCGGCAGGTCAACAGCACCGTATTCGGCGATCTGGTCTGAACGGGCGGAGCGCAAAACAACGGCCAAGGCTCGGCCTTCCGACCCACCCGGCCCGGTCGGACCTGCCGGCTTGCGGAGCGCAGTCACGGGACAATCCCGATATGCGGCCAAGCGGTATATCGCTCACTCGACCCAGGCACAGTGGCCGCCTCAAACCCCAACCTCAACATCTGCGATGCCGGGTCACCGATCGGTCACGGCTCATCGAGGTGCGAAATAGGGACGGAGTAGGGATGGATCCGCAGAACCGTGGGCACCGGCCACCCTCGACCCATCGAGAATGTTCTATCCAAGCAGCTTCTTTGCCATCACGACCCGCTGAATCTGGTTGGTGCCTTCGTATATCTGGGTGATCTTGGCGTCGCGCATGAGTCGTTCCACGGGGAAGTCGTTGGTGTAGCCGTAGCCGCCAAGCAGTTGCACGGCGTCAGTGGCCACGGCCATGGCGGTATCGGAGGCGAAGCACTTCGCCATGGCTCCGATCATGGACAGGTCCCCGTCGGGGTCACCGGCATCGACAATCGAACAGGCCCGGTAGACGAGGGTGCGCGCCGCCTCGGTCCTCATGGCCATGTCGGCCAGCATGAACCGCAGCCCCTGGAAGTCGGCGATGGGCTGGCCAAATGCTTGGCGTTGCTTCATGTACGTCGAAGCGTGGTCGATGGCGCACTGGGCGATCCCGACGGCCTGGGCTCCGATCGTCGGGCGGCTGCGATCGAGGGTGTGCATGGCGATCGTGAAGCCCTGACCCTCTTCGCCAACGAGATTCGATGCCGGCACGCGCACGTCGTCGAAGACCACCTCACCGGTCGGACTCCCGCGCAGTCCCATCTTGTGCTCGAGCTTGGCCACCTTGACGCCCCAGTTCGCCTCGACGATGAAGCAACTGATGCCCCGGTGGCCACGGTCGGGGTCCGTCTTGGCGAAGACCGTGTACGTGTCGGAGACGCCGGCGTTGGTGATCCAGTATTTGGTTCCCGACAGGACATAGTGGTCGCCGTCGCGCACGGCCCGGCACCGCATGGCGGCAACGTCGCTACCGGCATCCGCCTCGGACAGGCAGTAACTGCCCTGCGCCTCTCCGGACGCCACCGGCGGGAGATACCGCCGCTTCAGCTCCTCCGATCCCCAGTTCATCACGGGGATCATGCTGAGCTTGGAGATCAAGAGGGTGACGCTCGTCGACGCACAAGCTCGCGCCAGCTCCTCGACCATGATGGCCTGGGTGACATGGTCCGCTCCCGCCCCTCCGTATTCGGCGGGGATGCCGAGAGTAGGGAGCTCCATGTCGACACAGGCCTTGAAGCCGTCCCACGGGTACGATGCGTCCCGGTCAACAGCGGCTGCGTGGGGAGCGATACGCGCCTCGGCCAACTGCCGGACGGCGGCCCGGAACTCCTTGTGGATGTCGGTCAGTGCGAATGACGGAGATTCCATGACCGCAGTTTCCCACCTCTGCGGGCCGCGGCACGAACCACGGATCCGCCGGCCGCCGCAAGCGTGTTGTCGCCCACGCCGGCGCGATGCCGCCCGACGGCTCGAGCTCGACGTCGCCGACTTAGCGGGAACTACTGCGACGAGCCGAGATGCTCGAGGAGCAGTCGATTCAGGTCCTGAGGCGCAGCCTCGGGAATCCAGTGGCTCACGCCCTCCAGAATCTCGAACCGGTAAGGCCCGCTCACCCACTGGGCGGTGGCCTCGGCCGCCTGGCGACCGAGGGCGATGTCTTGCGTCGACCACACGTACAACGTGGGCACGGAGATCTTGCCCACGTCCCCGACGGCGTCGGCCGACATGGCCCGGTACCAGTTGAGAGCGGCGGTGAGAGCACCGGGCTCGAGCATGGCGGCCACGAAGACGCCGATCTCTGCGGCGTCGGCGGCCAACCCGGACGCGACGAACATGGCGCGCAGTCCGTCTCCGGACTCGTCCTCGCCCAACAGCGCCCGTTCTGCCACGCCCTCCTGGCGAAAGACCCCGATGTACGAGGAGCGCTCGGCCTGGTCGGGATCGCCCCCCCCGAGGGCGGCCCCGAAGGCGGCCGGGTGCGGGACGGAGACGGCCGTGAGCGTCCGGATCCGCTCCGGGTGACGGGCGGCGAGGACCCAGGCCACCATGGCACCCCAGTCGTGGCCGACAAGGTCGAAACGGTCCATACCCTGGGTGTCGGCCACGGCGAGGACGTCGGCCACCAGTGCATCGATACGGTAATCCTCGACGTGCGGAGGTCGAGCTCCGCTCGAATAGCCGCGCTGGTCGAAGGCGAAGGCGCGGTATCCGTCGGCGGCGGCGGCATCGATCTGGCGGTGCCACGACCACGATGTCTGAGGGAAGCCGTGGAGGAAAACGACGGGGCGGCCATCGGCCGGCCCCTCGGCCATGGCGGAGAAGGTAAGGCCGTTGGCGACGACGTCGAAGCGCTCCATCGGCGTGTCGGGGGGATCAGCCGGTGAGGAGGAGGGTGCGCCAGTCCTTCAACGAAGCCCGCACCTGGTCGGGGGTGAGACGGAGGGTCGATTCCGGGACGGACTCGACGATCCGGCGCTGCTGCCGGTAGTGGTGGGCAGCGGCCTGGAAGAGAGGGGCCCGCCAGGCCACGAGTTCGGGCGGAGCGTCGCCGAGGAACCCGAACAGAACGAGAGCCAGCTCGACGTCCTTACCGACCGGAGCCCGACCGAACAGCGCAGCCCGGGAACTGGCCACGGCGGCGCAACCGACGAGAGCGTCCTCGGCCGTTATTCCCGGACTCAGCCCGAGACGGTCGGCGAACAATTCGTGGGCCACCAGGAGGGCGTAGCCCTGATCGGGACCGGGGACGCCGAGATCGCGGCCCCGCGGGTGCTCCGGCGTGAGGAGCTCAGCCACACGGTTTTGGCGCCAATCGGCCGGGGTACGCAACCGGTAGGACGGACGGACCTGGTCCGCCTCGCCGATAGGCACATAGCTGGGCTGTGTCATCTTTCCTCCGGGCCCGCTTCCTCGGGGCCAGTGCCGCTCTTACCGGCGTGGACGAGACCGTAGACGATCGAGTCGAACAGGGCCTGCCAGGAGGCTTCGATGATGTTCTCCGACACGCCGATCGTCGTCCAGACGACCTCGCCGTCGGTGGTGTCGATGAGGACCCGCGTCACGGCGCCGGTTCCCCGGCCGGTGTCGAGAACGCGGACCCGGTAGTCGACGAGATGAATGCCGGCGAGCACCGGATAGGACGAGCCGATGGCCTGACGCAGAGCCGAGTCGAGGGCATTGACCGGTCCATTGCCCTCGGCGGTGGCCACCACCCGGGCGTCGTGGACGCGGACCTTCACGGTCGCCTCCGTCAGATGCCGGCCGTTGTGGGACGAGTTGTCGGTGTGGTCGGCGATGACGCGGAACGACTCGAGCTCGAAGAAGTCGGGCTCCCATCCGGACGCCCGACGAAGCAGCAGCTCGAGAGATCCGTCGGCCACCTCGAAGTGGTAACCCCGGTGCTCGAGGGACTTCAAGGTGTCGAGAACCCCCGAGAGCACGTCGGAGTCGAGCTCGAGGCCGAGCTCTTGCGCCTTGAGGGCCAGCGTGGATCGGCCGGCCAACTCCGACACGACGAAGCGGGTGCCGTTGCCGACCGTGTCCGGCGGCACATGCTCATAGGCGTCACGACGCCGGGCGATGGCGCTCGTGTGGAGACCGGCCTTGTGGGCGAAGGCAGCGACACCGACGTAGGGCTGCTGGGGGTTGGGGGCCACGTTCACCAATTCGGCGATGTGGTGGGACACGGGCGTTAGGCGCTCGAGGCGATCGGCGGGGATGGTGCGGATGTTGAGCTTCAGGGACAGGTTCGGGATGGCAGCCGAGAGATCGGCGTTACCGGTGCGCTCCCCGTATCCGTTGATGCACCCTTGGACATGGGTGGCCCCGGCCCGGACAGCGGCGATCGAGTTGGCCACGGCGCAGCCGGAGTCGTTGTGGAAGTGGATGCCGATCTGGCACTCGAAATCGGACACGATGCCGGCGACGATCCGCTCGACGTCGTGGGGCATCGTCCCACCGTTCGTGTCGCACAGCACCAAGGCTTCGACACCGGCCTCCTCGGCCGCCCGCAGGACGCGCACACTGAACTCGGGATTGTCCCGGTAGCCGTCGAAGAAGTGCTCGGCGTCGAAGAACACCCTGAGCCCGTGTTCGCGCAGGAATGTGACCGACTCGGACGCCATGGAGACGGCCTCGTCGAGCGTGGTGCGCAGGGCATCGGTCACATGCATTTCGGACGCCTTGGCCACGATGCAGACGGCCTCGGTGTTGGCCTTCACCAGGTGGCGCAGCACCTCGTCGTCCTCGGGCCTCACCCCCGGGCGTCGTGTCGACCCGAAGGCCACCAGCGTGGCGGTCGACAGGCGCAGCTCGGCCGGGGCCCGGGCGAAGAATTCCTCGTCCTTGGGGTTGGCTCCCGGCCACCCGCCCTCGATGAAGGTGACACCGAGGTGATCGAGCTGCTCGGCCACACGCAGCTTGTCGTCCACCGTGAGCGACAGTCCCTCCTGCTGAGATCCGTCTCGCAGTGTCGTGTCGAAGATGTCCACCGCCTCGGGCAGGACGGGAAGGTCGAAGGCGTGGCTGGTGGCGTGGTGATCGTGGCCCGGGCGTCCGGCCCCCGCTGCGCTATCGGACATGTTCGAGCCAGTCCTTGTACCGGTCCACCTCGCCGCGTACGACGGCGAAGTAGGTCTGCTGGATCTGCTGGGTGATGGGACCGGGTCGTCCGAGACCGACCGTCCGGTCGTCGACCTCGCGGATCGGGACCACCTCGGCCGCCGTCCCGGTGAGGAATGCCTCGTCAGCCGTGTAGAGGTCGGTGCGGACGAGAGACTCGCTCACGACCTCGTAGCCGAGATCGGTGGCGATGGTCGTGACCGAGGCCTGGGTGATCCCGGCCAAAGCCCCGGCGTCCGAGGTGGGCGGGGTGAACACACGACCGCCCTTCACGATGAACAGGTTCTCGCCTGTGCACTCCGACACCTTGCCGTCGGGCGCCAGGAGAACGGCCTCGTCGTAGCCCGCCTTCAGGGCTTCGACCTTGGCCAGCGAGGAGTTGATGTACATGCCGGTGGCCTTGGCTGCGGTGGGCACGGCGTTCGGGTCGTGACGCTGCCACGACGACACCTTCAGGCGGATGCCGTTGGCCACTCCTTCGTCCCCCAGGTAGGTGCCCCAGGGCCAGGCGGCGATGGCCACGCTCACCGGGCAGGGCAGCGGGTTAAGGCCCATTTCGCCGTAGCCCAGGTAGACGATGGGTCTGATGTAGCAGCCCTCGTCGAGAGCGTTCACCCGAACCAACTCCTTGGTGATGTCCACCAGCTGCTCGACGCTGAACGGGATGTCGATCATCAGGACCTTGGCCGACATGAACAACCGCTGGATGTGTTCGGTCAGCCGGAACACGGCCACTCCGGCCGACGTCGGGTAGGCACGGATACCTTCGAACACACCGGAGCCGTAGTGCAGGGAGTGGGTGAGGACGTGGATCTGCGCCTTGTCCCAGTCGACGAACTCGCCGTCGATCCAGATCTTGTCCGATGCGGTGAGAGGCACGGCCTACAGCCTTTCTGAGATGGCGTCGCCCACGGCGACTGTGGACGGGAACGACGCACCGGCGGGCTGTTCGGCCACATAGGTCAAGATCGCCTTGGTGACCCGGTCGGCGGCCGCCGCATGACCGAGGTGCTCGAGCATGAGGGCGGCGGAACGGATGGCGGCGAGCGGGTTGGNNCCCGGTGCCGGCGATGTCGGGCGCCGACCCGTGGACGGGCTCGAAGAGCGACGGGCCGGTCCGGTCCGGGTTCAGGTTGGCGGAGGCGGCCCGCCCGATCCCGCCGGACACTGCGCCGCCGAGGTCGGTGAGGATGTCGCCGAACAGGTTGTCGGTGACGATCACGTCATAGCGCGAGGGCTGCTCCACGAGATAGATACAGGCGGCGTCCACATGGTTGTAGTCGTTGCTCACCCCGGGATACTCGGCGGCCACGTCCTTGGTGGCGCGTAGCCAGAGGTCACCGGCAAAGGTGAGGACGTTGGTCTTGTGGACGAGGGTGAGGTGCTGGCGGGGACGGCGCGAGGCCAGCTCGAAGGCGAACCGGACGCAGCGCTCCACGCCCATCCGGGTATTCACCGACCCCTGGGTGGCCACCTCGTGTGGAGTTCCCTTGCGCAGGAAGCCGCCCTCGCCCGCATAGGTACCTTCTGTGTTCTCCCTGATGACGACGAAGTCACAGTCGGGCGCCGGTGCTCCGGGGGTCCCGGTGAAGGGACGGAGATTGACGTAGAGGTCGAGCTCGAAACGCAGCCGCAGCAGCAGGCCGCGCTCGAGCAGGCCGTTGGGGACATCGGTCGAGCCGACGGGGGGACCCACGGCCCCGAGGAGGATGGCGTCGAAGGCCCGGAGCTCGTCGAGGGTGGCGTCGGGTAGGACCTCCCCGGTGCGGAGATAGTGATCGGCTCCGAGATCGAAGGCGGTGGTGTCGAGCTGGACCCCGGCGGCGGCCACGACCTTCAGGGCTTCGGCCACCACTTCGGGGCCGATCCCGTCGCCGTCGATGACAGCCACGCGATTGGTTGTGGTCGTGGTCGTACTCACCGGGTCCTCTGCTCTCCTTGTCGGCTACGTCTCGTCACCTTGGGTTCCACCTAGCGTCTTTCCTGCCCCCGCCGAGGTGTCCACTGGCCCGCAGGCCCGAGTCCACGGCCGCCGTGAGCCGTAAAATGAAAAACCGCCCACCATGTGGACGGTCGTCAGGCGCACACCGGCGGGTGTACCGCTATTCGATAATAATGATGACGGAGGCGGCAGGCATGGACATTGTCTTATTAGTCTCCCGCACGCTGACCAGGACGTCAACCTCCCCGGGCCCGGAAAACGCCCGGAAAAAGCCTGGCCAAGGCACCTGGGCGAACCAGTAGCCTCATAGCCGTGACCGACGAGCCCACCCAGCTGACGCTGGCCACCTACGAGCGGTTACAGGCCGAGCTCGAGGACCTCACCACCCGGGGACGGGTCGAGATAGCGCGGGCGATCGAGGCGGCCCGGGCCCTCGGGGACCTGTCCGAGAACGGCGATTACCACGCAGCCAAGGACTCGCAGGGGAAGATGGAGGCCCGCATCCGCCAGCTGACGGCCACCCTGAAAGACGCCGAGATCGTCGACGGCGCCGCCCTCCCTGATACGGCTGTCGCCACCGGGTCCATCGTCGCCATCCGCTATGAGGGCGACGACGAGATCGAGCGGTTCCTGGTCGGCTCGATCGAGGAGCGCAACGACGAGCTGAGCGTCGTTTCCCCTGGTTCACCTCTGGGGCAGGCCCTGCTCGGGCGGTCCCCCGGCGACGTGGTCCAGTACGAGGCACCCGGAGGCACTCTCCGTGTCGAGATCGTGAGGATCGGGTCCTGACGGTGGCTGCCGACGGTTCTGAGTCACCGCTGACGCTGAGCGAGAAGGTGTGGGACCGCCACGTTGTCCACTCGGCGGCCGGCGAACCCGACATCCTCTTCATCGATCTGCATCTGATCCACGAGGTGACGTCGCCGCAGGCCTTCGACGGGCTCCGTCTGGCCGGACGGTCGGTACGCCATCCCGAGTTGACGGTGGCGACGGCCGACCACAACGTCCCGACCACCGACATCGACAAGCCGGTGGCCGATCCGGTCTCGGCCAGGCAGCTGGAAGTGCTCACGGCCAACTGCACCGAATTCGGCATCACCTGCTATCCGATGGGGAATGCCAACCAGGGCATCGTGCACATCATCGGTCCTGAGCTCGGTTTGACGCTGCCGGGCATGACGGTCGTCTGTGGCGACAGCCACACCTCGACCCACGGCGCCTTCGGAGCCCTCGCCTTCGGGATCGGGACCTCCGAGGTGGAGCACGTCCTGGCCACGCAGACCCTCCCCCAGACCCGGCCGGAAACCATGTCGGTCGAGGTCGAAGGGGACCTTCCCGCCGGGGTGACGGCCAAGGACATCGTTCTGGCCGTCATCGGCGTCATCGGCACCGCCGGGGGTTCGGGCCATGTGATCGAGTATCGGGGTTCGGCCATCCGGGCCCTGAGCATGGAAGGCCGCATGACGGTGTGCAACATGTCGATCGAAGCCGGGGCCCGCGCCGGCATGGTGGCGCCGGACGACACGACGTTCGCCTACGTCGAAGGTCGCCCCCACGCCCCGAAGGCAGCGCAGTGGGAGAAGGCGCTCGAGGACTGGCGGACGCTCGGAACAGACGTTGGCGCCCAGTTCGCCAAGACGGTGACATTGGATGCCTCGGCCCTGCGTCCCCACGTCACGTGGGGGACGAACCCTGGACAGGTCGTCGCCATCGACGGGACCGTCCCCGATCCGGACAGCTTCGCCGAGGAGGGTGCACGGGAGGCGGCTGCCCGGGCGCTTCAGTACATGGACCTTCGGGCCGGTACGCCTCTGCGGGACATCTCGGTCGACACCGTCTTCATCGGATCGTGCACGAACGGCCGCATCGAGGATCTCCGCTCGGCGGCCACCGTCCTACGGGGGCGGCAGGTGCGGTCGGGCCTCCGCGCCCTGGTCGTCCCCGGATCGCACCGGGTGAAGGCGCAGGCGGAAGCCGAGGGTCTCGACAAGGTGTTCACCGCGGCCGGCTTCGACTGGCGCGAACCGGGGTGCTCGATGTGTCTGGCCATGAACCCGGACAAGCTCGCGGTCGGCGAACGTTGCGCGTCGACGTCGAATCGCAACTTCGAAGGCCGC
>PKWD01000089.1 GCA_003131945.1 Acidimicrobiaceae bacterium | reverse complement strand
CAAGCGCGACTACGGCATCGGCTCGCAGATCCTGGTCGACCTCGGCGTGCGCGAGATGCGGCTGCTGACCAATAATCCCAAGAAGATCGCCGGCCTCGACGGTTTCGGGCTCACGATCGTCGAGCGGGTGCCGATTCAGATCGCGCCGACCGCGTACAACGCACACTACATCGAGACGAAACGCGACAAAATGGGCCACATGTTCGGCGCCGCGAATCCGGTCGAAGCGTGAAGACTGAACGCAGCCACGACCTACCCAACGCTGCGGGTAAACGGTTCGCGATCGTGGTGGCGGATTTCTACGACGACCTGGCGGCCCAGTTGGAAGACGGCGCGCGTCGCGGCTTGGTGGCGTGCGGTGTCGCGCAGGACGCGATCGAAACGATTCGCGTGCCGGGCTGCTTCGAATTGCCGCTGGCTGCGCGATATGCGATCCGCGGCGGTGCCGTTGACGGTGTGGTTGCGCTCGGGATCGTGATCCGCGGTGACACGCCCCACTTCGAGTTCGTCGCCGGCGAGTGCGCGCGCGGCATCATGGACGTTCAGCTCGCGACCGGAATCCCGATCGGCTTCGGTGTTCTCACGACCGAGAACCGCGCCCAGGCCGAAGAACGCGCCGATCCGCAGCGTGGCGACAAAGGCTATGAGGCCGCCATCGCCGCCGCAACCGTCGCCGTGATCGAGCCCGCCAAACGCGAAACAAACCGCGCCGGCTTCCGCTAAGCAAGACTCTGGTTCTGTTCGGAGCATAGCTCACGAACAGCAAGCTTAGCGAGGGGACCGGATGCGATGAAACCGAGCGACCACGTTCATTTCGTTCCGGCGGGCGAAGGCCCGTGCATCACCTATACCGGCCAAGTCATTCACGTGAAGCTCTCGGCTGCGGAGTCGAATGGCGAGCTCACCGTGATCGAAGATGTCATCGCGCCGCAGGCCGGGCCGCCGCTGCACGTGCACGCGCGTGAGAACGAAACGTATTACGTTCTCGAGGGCGAGTTCGAATTCACTTGTGGGGACGATCGCGTGCGGGGAGGCGTAGGCACGTTCGTGTTCGCGCCGCGCGGTGTACCGCACCGGTATCAAAACGTCGGAACGACGCCGGGCAAGATGCTGTTCGGATTTACTCCCGGCGGAATCGAAGCGTTCTTTACCGACATGGGCAATGCGCCGGAGTTGAATCCGGAGACGATGTACAAGGTCATGGCGAAACACCAAATCACGCTGGTCACTCCGCCGGCAGCACCCTAGCGTCGGATTCATAGTGGTACTCGACAGGGGCGCGGGTCAGCGACGCCTCCGGATCCGCGCGACCAGCATACGCTGCGATTTCGCCGGGGCCGGCCTCGGTGGCGGGTCGGCCGACGCCGCCGCCGTGCTGCGCTGGGCCGGGTCGGCCGATCCGGCCCTGGCCGTGCGCCTCGGCGCCGACGTGCCCTTCTGCGTGCGAGGGGGGCGGGCCCGGGTGACGGGCATCGGTGAGACGATCGAGCCGTTGGCCTTCGAGCCTCGACGGTTCGTACTCCTTCTGCCTCCGATGGGCATGAACACCACGGCGGTGTACCGAGCCTGGGACGAGCGGGCTCGAGAGCCGGGCGTACCCGGCGCCGACACCGGCAACGAGCTCGAGGAGGCGGCGGTGGCGGTGGTGCCCCGCCTGGCCGCCTGGCGCGACCGGATGACCGAGGCGTGCGGACAACGGCCCCGGCTGGCCGGAAGCGGGTCGACGTGGTTCGTCGAGGGCCGGCCGCCGGAGCTTGGTCTCGAGGGTCGGGAATTCCTCGATCTCGACGGTGAGCGGGCGCCGCTGCGGGCGGTGGAGACCCTCCCCCCCGAGCCCGACGCCCCGAGCTGACCTACTTGCCGGCGGCCCTACGTTGCCAGCGGGTGGCCTTCAACATCTTCTTGTGCTTCTTCTTGCGCATGCGCTTGCGGCGCTTCTTGATGAGCGATCCCATGAGTGGGGCGAAGGTTAGCGCGGTCTTTGGAGCCGGCCGCCGGTAACCTGGCGGCCGCACGCCCGAGAGGCGGAAATGGAGGAGGTGCGACATGGGCCACCGGCTGGTCGCCATTGACCACGTGCAGCTGGCCATGCCGCCCGGGGGAGAGGACGAGGCCACCGCTTTCTACCAAGGCGTTCTCGGCCTCGAGCGTCGCCCCAAGCCCCCGCCGCTGGCCGCTCGCGGAGGATGCTGGTTCTCGAACGACGATGTCGTCATCCATCTCGGAGTGGAGGCGGAATTCCTCGCCGCCAAGAAGGCGCACCCGGCGATCATGGTCCGGGGATTCGACGCCCTGTGCGCCGAGCTCGATTCCCGAGGCCATCGGGTGCGCCCCGACCACGACCTGCCCGGCGTTCGCCGCAGCTTTGTCGACGATCCGTTCGGTAACCGGATCGAGCTCATCGAAGGGTGAGCCCCGGGTCGGCGAGGATGATGCTCGGGAAGTGAGATCTTCGCCGCCGCCCGGTGGCGCCTACGAGACCCTTGGCGGGTAGTTCAATCGGCAGAACGCCGGCCTTTGGAGCCGGATGTTGGAGGTTCGAGCCCTCCCCCGCCAGCGAAGCCCTTCACCAGGAAAGATGTGCTCAGATGGGATGTCGAAGGTGTCAGCATTGCACCTACGTTGATTGGTGACCCCAGGACGTGGGTGCCAATGACCGGCGGCAAGCAGTCATCGGCGATTGGCGTTACCCTCGTCCCGTCCACCTCCACCAACTCGACGGCCCGCACGTGGGCTCAGAGACGGTCTGCGATGGCATGGTCACGTTCCGTGGTGGCGTGTGCCCAGGCGGGCCATGAGCTCGGCCACGGCAGCACCGGCCCAGGTGGCTCACTATCCCTTGAGATCGTGGAAGTGGAGGTCCGCCATGCCAACCTTCCCACAGGCATCTATCCACCGGTCTCGGAACTTCGTCCTTCGCAGGGGAAGGCGCGGGGGGCGGTCGGTCCGCGGGGTGGACCGCCGTGTCGACAGCCGATGTCAGGGGCTAACATCTCGTCCGCGGGTTCTAAACGTGTCTTCGTGACCTTCCCGAAAATCTGATGAGGGTCCTTTTTCACCGACCGTGTTAGCGTCGCATAGCCGAGATATGGGCTTTAGCCGGCGGAATTGTCATCGCGGCGAGGAGGGCACGATGAACCAGATCGCGAGCCGTTCATCGATCCGGTGGCGCTCAGTCCGGCGAGGGGCGCTCATCCGAGCGGTGGGCCTGACCCTCTTCGTCGCCACTACGGCGATTGCCATCACCGCCGCCACTCCCGGTGTGGCCGGAGCGAGCCAGACATCCTGGTCGGCACCCGTGGACGTCGACGCCACGACGCCCATCTACGCGGTGTCGTGCGCCAGCCCGTCGTTCTGCGTGGCCGTCGACCAGGACGGGAACGCCCTCGTCTACAACGGATCCACCATGTCCGCACCCACCTCGATCGACGACGCGGCGCTGTATTCCGTGTCGTGCCCGACCGCCACTTTCTGCGCGGCCGTCGACGATAACGGGAACGCCATCGTCTACAACGGCTCGTCGTGGTCCGCTCCCACGGCCATCGACCACGAGGAGGAGGGACCGGGGGTCTTGAACTCCGTGTCGTGTCCGACCGCGTCGTTCTGCGTGGCCGTGGACGACGACGGTAACGCCTTCACCTACGACGGCTCGTCATGGTCATCAGCGGCCAATGTCGACGAGACGGGCCTCTATGCGGTGTCGTGTCCGACCGTCTCGTTCTGCGTGGCCGTGGACCAGACCGGAAACGCCTTCACCTACGACGGTTCATCGTGGACGTCCGGCGACGACATCGATGGATACGACACCCTCGAATCGGTGTCGTGCTCGAGTCCGACATTCTGCGTGGCGGTCGACGACTTCGGCAATGCCCTGACCTACGACGGCTCCTCGTGGTCGTCGGCCCTTGACATCGACGGGTCTGAGACCCTGTTTGCGGTGTCCTGCACCACGGCATCGTTCTGCATGGCCAGCGACGCCGCCGGCAACGCCCTCACCTACGACGGATCGACGTGGTCGTCCGACGACGTCGACGGGACCAACCCGCTCTTTTCCGTCTCCTGTCCGACCACGTCGTTCTGCGCAGCCGTGGACGGAGACGGCAACGCCCTCACCTACGGATGGGTGTCGGCCGACTACTCGTGCAATGTGCCCGGGTTCGGGACCACCACCGATCCGGTCGTCGTGTCCGAAACGCCGTCGCCGCCGTCGAGTATCACCGCACCGGGGACCTTCCAGACCACCCTGTCGGCCGACTTCACCGTCCCGGCGAACGTCCTCAACGCGGCGGTCTCCGACGGGGTGACGAGCGTCACTCTCGACTCCGTCTCGTTCACTGTGAACGGCCTCACGCCGGACGACGACCCGAGCAACTCGGTCACTCCGAACTCGCTGTCGGCGTCGGCCACCAACCTGCCCATCACTTTCACGCCCCAGACGAACACCCCGTTCACCTTCGCCACCACCTACAACCCCGAGACGTGGCAGACGGCGTCGAACCCGGGGACGGTCAACTTCACCCCCGGACAGATCGTCGTCGACTACACCTACGTGGTCTCGGGCTCACCGAACGCCGAATCGGCCGACTGCAGCCCTCCCAGCGGGATCGCCGCCTTGGACTCCACCGTCGTGAACGCGACGTCGCCCACACCGAGCTTTGAGGCACCGGCGTCGGTGCCCCCCCTGCAGGCCGAGGTCACCGCCCCCCTGGCCGACGGCTGGGCCATCGCCGTCACCAACACCTCGATGGTGCCGGTGGACGGGCTCTCCGCCCAGGTCACCGTGGGTGACGGGGGGGCGCCTCTCACCTACGACCTGGCCGGCATGGCCAAGGCGGGGACGAGTTGTTCGTCGTCGGGATCGGGGACGGCCACCTGCAACGTGGGCGCCCTGGGGCCGGGGGACACACGCACCATCAACGCCCTCGTCGACACGACGGGGCTGGCGGAGGGCACCTCCATCACCGGCACCGTGGACGTCACCTCGTCCAACGCCGGGTCGCAATCCTCTTCGCTCGGGGCCGTGTCGGTGGTGGTGGTGGAGAACGGGGCCGTGGCCGTGGCCGTCCCCAAGGTGGCGGTGACGAGCACGACGGCCCCCCTGTCGGACAGCGTGCCGTCCAAGGTGACCCTGAAGCTCCCGAGGAAGGTCCCGGTCATGTCCGGCCCCTTCGAGGGGGCGGCCGGGCACGAGAACGGCCCGGCCTCGGCCAAGGGCCCGCCGGTGGCCGTGACGCTCGAGCCCCTCGCCAGCTCCCAGGACCCCGAGATGTGCCCGGCGTCGTCCGGTGGCTGTGACGGCGACATCGTGGAGATCGGGGGGGATTTCTCGGCCTACACCAGCACGGCCAAGCCCATCTCCGCCGTGGTCAAGATCTTCTACGGAGTCACCGTGCCGGCGGCGTCGATGTACTTCCAGGACTCCCCCAACGACGGGCCCCAAGAGCTCACCGCGTGCCTCAAGACTGCCGGGCAGTACAACACACCGTGCGTCAAGGGCAAAGAGAAGATCATCGGCTCGAGAGGCAACTTGTCCACCCAAGACACCATCTACTTCACCGGCGGCGACCCTCTGGTCGGCCGCAAGTGAACGGCGGCGAGGGCCGCTTCCTGCGGACCGTGTAGCTCAGGCCGCACGACGACCAGGGGTGGCCACGAGTGAGCGCGCGCCTCCTGCCGTACATCCCGCGGCTCACCGTCGAATGGGCACAGCGGCCGGGGAGCGCCGCCAGCGGAGGCCCGCAGTGGCAGACTCTCGACGCCACCATGGTCTTCGGGGACGTGTCGGGCTTCACCAAGATGTCGGAGCGGCTGGCGCGACACGGTAAGGTCGGCGCCGAGGAGATCGCCGACGCCATCAACACGTGCTTCGAGGAACTGCTCGAGGTGGCCCACAAGGCCGGCGGCAGTCTGCTCAAGTTCGGCGGAGACGCCCTGTTGTTGCTGTTCGACGGGGCGGATCATGCCACCCGAGCCGCGCACGCGGCACTGGGCATGCGGGCCCGGCTGCGTGATGTCGGTCGCCTGTCGACATCGGCGGGTCAGGTCGTCCTGCGCATCTCGATCGGCGTGCACACGGGTACGTTCCACGTTTTTCTGGTGGGAGGATCGCATCGTGAGCTCGTCGTCACCGGACCGGCAGTCACGGCGACAGTTGACGCCGAGGGTACGGCCACCGCCGGGGAAATCGTCATGAGCGCGGCGACGGCCGCGGTCCTGCCGGCGGGTAGCCGGGGACCGGCGCGGGGCAGCGGGTTTCTTCTGCGCTCCCCGCCGGGAACGCCCCCAGACGATCCGATCGTGATCCTGGACATGGACGACGACAAGGTGGCCCCGTACGTGCCCGCCGCCATCCGGTCCCACTTGCTCGGTGGAGGTGCCGATCCCGTGCATCGAACCGCCACCGTGGCGTTCCTGCACTTTGACGGCACCGACGACATCGTGGAGCACGAGGGCCCAGAGCGCTGCGCATCACTGCTCGACTCGACCGTGCGGCGCGTGCAACAAGTCGTCGAAGAAAGGAACGTCACCTTTCTTGGCACCGACGTCGATCACGACGGCGGCAAGATCATCGTGGTGTCGGGCGTGCCTCGGCGTTTTGGCGACGACGAGGAGCGTATCCTCACCGCGCTGCGCCAGGTGATCGACTCCGATCTGTCTCTACCGCTGCGCATAGGTGTGCACAGCGGCCCGGTCTTCGCCGGAGACGTCGGCGCTGCCTATCGCCGGACCTTCACCGTCATGGGCGACACAGTCAACCTCGCTGCTCGCCTCATGGCGAAGGCAGAACCCGGCCAGGTCCTGGCTACAGAAGATGTCCTCGACCGATCACAGCGCTTTTTTGTCACGACGCCCCTGCCTCCGTTCACGGTCAAGGGCAAGCGACGGCCCGTCACAGCCTTCGCTGTCGGTGACGCCCGACGGACCCGCACCGGTCGTCTCGATGTCCTTCCCCTGGTGGGCGTGGACGAGGAGCTCTCCGCTTTCGATGCCGTTCTGGCCGATGTCGAAGCCGGTGACGGACGCGTCATCGAGATCGTCGGGGACCACGGAAGCGGTAAATCGCGGCTGGTGGACGAGTTGCGCCACCGGGCCGGACATCTGCCGTGTCTGAGCGTGACGTGCGAGAGCTACGAAGCGACGGCGCCATACGCGCCGTTCTGGCTCTTGTTTCGCCACGTGCTCGGGGTCGATGCCGATTCCGATCGCCTACTCGTCGCCCGTCGTCTGCGCGACCGGGTGCACGATGACGCGCCGGAACTCCTCAGCGCGCTACCCCTGCTCGGGACTCCGCTGGACCTTGATCTACCCGATACGCCCGAGACAGCGTTGCTGGAACCCGAATTCCGCCGCCTCAGCGTCGAACAAGCGGCCACCGAATTCCTCCGCAGAACTCTTCCTGTTCCGGCACTGATCGTGCTGGAGGACGTGCACCACATGGACGAGGCGTCGCAGAGCCTGCTCCGCCACGTCATCGACCTTGTCAGCACGCGGCCCGCGCTGCTGTGCCTGACGAGGCGCGCCACGGGTAGTGGCTTCGTCACTGTCCCCGCCCGACACGTGCGGACGCTGCACCTCACCCCATGGTCGGTGGACACCGCCGTTGAAGCGCTCACCCGTATCACGAGCGACGTGGCCCTTCTTCCCTACGAGATGCGCGCCCTGGCCGAGCGCTCCGCCGGCAACCCCCTCTTCCTGGAGGAGTTGTGGCGTGCCCGCCTCGCCGGTGCATCGATGGACGCTCTTCCGGCGTCGGTCGATGCGGCGGTGACGGCCCAGATCGACTGTCTTTCCCCCAGGGCCCGCCAGACCCTTCGGTGCGCGGCGGTGCTGGGAAGCAGCTTCCTCCAACGTGATCTGATCGATCTTCTGCGGCCCGAGACCGAATCGTCGCCGGCTCCCGATCCACACTTTGTACGTGACCTCGAGGGCTTCCTGGTCACCGAGGGATCCGGCATGGTGAGGTTCCGGTCGACCATCGTACGGGAGTGCGCCTACGAGGAGCTGCCCTACCGCCGCCGCCGGGAGCTCCACGGGCGCGCCGCCGAGGCCATCGCCGCCGGTCTCGGGGCCGAGGCCGATACCCAAGCAGAAATTCTCGCCATGCATCTCTTCCACGCCCAGCACTATCACCGCGCCTGGCATTACGCCCGTATCGCCGGACAACGAGCGCTCGACAAGTACGCCAATGTCGAAGCCGCCGCCCATTTCGAAAGTGCGCTGGCGGCCGGTCGGCGGATCTCGGACCTTCCGGCGCACGAGTTGGCGTCGGTGTGGGAGGCCCTTGGCGATGTGCGCGAACGTGCTGGTTCCTATGAGGGAGCGGCGGCGGCCTTCCGCCGAGCGCGTCTGCTCACGACCGATCCCGTCGCCGAAGCGGAGTTGTGCCTGAAGGAGGCCTGGATACCCGAGCGGACCGGCCGGTACTCGGTGGCGGTGCGTTGGATCCGACGCGGTCTACGCGCCATCGAGGGGGTTGACGGTGTCGACGCCGGTCGACGGCGGGCGCAGCTGACGGTCTGGTACGCAACGGTCCGTCAGGCCCAAGGGCAGCACCGAGAAGCGGTCGCGTGGTGCGAGAACGCCATCGTCGAAGCACGTCAGTCCGGAGACAGAGACGCCGAAGCCCACGCCTTGTTCATCCTCGACTGGGCCTGGATGTCGCTGGGACGATGGGACCAGTCCACGAACTCCCAGCGTGCACTGGAGATCTACACCGAGCTGGGCGACCCGGGAGGCCAGGCCGTGGTCCTCAACAACCTCGGCGTCTTCGCCTACTTCCGAGGTCAGTGGGACGACGCCATCGCCTTTTACGAACGCGGTCACGACGCCCGTGTGGCGACAGGGAACGACATCGACGCCGCCATGGGTACATGTAACATCGGGGAGATCCTGGCCAACCAAGGTCACTACGCACAAGCCGAGGAACGATTCGCCCACAGTCTGCGGGTCTTTCGGGCGGGCGGGTACCGGTACGGGATCGGTTACACGCTGCTCCTGTCCGGACAGCTGGCAGGGCGGATGGGATCCTTCGACACGGCGTACGAGCGGCTGAACGCAGCTCACCGGGA
This sequence comes from Acidimicrobiaceae bacterium, assembly GCA_003131945.1. The sequence continues at coordinate 1,741 of PKWD01000089.1, read as the reverse complement.
ATTCGCCGCGTCCGCGCTCACCAGCGACATCCGCCTGGTGGATGCCCGGACGGCCGAGTGTCTGGCCCTCGAAGGGCGCACCACCGAGGCGCTGGCCATCGTCGAACGCCTACTCAAGACCGGGACGGCAGGCTTGAATGCAGAGATGGCACTTCTCCAGCGGATACGCGGGTACGCGCTCCTCCTTGAGGGTGATCTTGACGGCGCCGCGCATGCCTTCGACATCAGCTTGCAGAGCGGGCGGGACCTCGATGCGACCTACGAGGTGGCTCTCACGTTGATCGCGCAGCAACGCCTGGCCCGTCTCGCTGCCGATGACACGGCGGCCGACGAACTGGCTGAGAGATCGACGGTCCTCCTCGATCGTCTCGGTGTCATCAACGTGGCCGACACCACCGTCGTCACCGACGGGGAGCCCCGGTGCTGAAGGTGCACCCGGCGAGACGGATGAGCCGCTGTGCCCAGGGAATGGAGCACATCGTGGCCCGGGTTCTGATCAGCGGTTCTCCTGATGGTCTCGGCCTCATGGCTGCCCGATTGCTCGTCGGCGACGGTCACGAGGTCGCCAGGCGGGTCGCCGAGCAGGCCAACGCGCAACGCGATCGACAGATTCGACGCGGTCATCCACAACGTCGGCATCGGGCCCCGTGAGCCGAGACGGATGGAGACAGTCGACGGGCTCTGCCATGTGTTCGCCGTCAATGTCCTGGCTCCCTGCGGGCTGACCTCTCTCGTGGCGCGCCCGACCGGCCTCGTCTACCTGAGCTCGGGCCTGCACCGGGGCGGCGATCCGGACCTCTCTTCCTTCCAGTGGGTCGCACGGCCCTGGAATGGTTCCCCACGAAAGGGGGCTCGGGAGCACCCGACGACCTGGCGATGGCCCCGGCGACCCAGGCCCCCTGGCTGGCGGTGAGCGATGACGCCGCAGCGACCGTCCCCGGTCAGTACTTCTACCATCAAGAACCCCGTGAGGCGCATGGTGCGGCACGCGACCGGACGGTCCACGACGGCCCTCGGGCGGCGTGCTCGAAGCTAACCGGGACAGACCTCCCGTGAATGACCGCGACCGTCGGCCCGGTGAAGGCCCGGACGCGATGCCCTGAACGGAATCCGTCGCCCTGTCGGGAGACCATCCCCCTGCGCGCCCATTGGCGGGTGTGGGTTGTTGTTGATCGCCGTGACCGAATCGAGCCGGGCCATGACCCGTGGCCCGAGGCCGACGCCCGACTCGACGCCGCCCGCCNNCCGGCCCTCCGCTCAGCGCTCGGTGAACTGTGTCGAGAAGACCGCGAACTGCTGCTCCGGACCCGTGCGGAGATGAATTCTCTGTCCTCCTCGATCGGGCGCGTGCGTCGGGGCGAGGCGCTCGAGGTCGGATACACCGACGACGAGCGCCGCCTGGCCTCCGGCTGATCCCTAGGTCGTTGAACCCGCGTGGAATAGCGGCAGGGCAGTAGGTGTCGTTCAGTGTCGCGTAGTGATGCTCTGAACAGGCAAAACGCTCTGGAAGTCACCTTCACCAGGTTCTCAACCAAAGGTTGGAGGTTCGAGCCCTCCNNGGGGGCCATGATGAGCCGGTTGCGCAGGACGTCGTCGCAGTGGCGGCAGCGTGTCCCTCGCGGCGTCACCCGGCAGGCCATGATCCCGGCCAGATGAGGTACGTCGTATCCACTGCACATTCCTCCGTCGAGTTCTTCGGAGCAGTATGCGACTTCACCGTCACGGTGGAGAACGAGGCATC
>PKWD01000047.1 GCA_003131945.1 Acidimicrobiaceae bacterium | reverse complement strand
GGCCCTAGGGGGCCCCTCGCACCGCGCTCAGCGAGCGATCAGATATCGCTGATGAGGCGAAACGCCTCGCCCGCCGACAGACCGGCCAGGCGTCCGTGAGCAGCCAGCTGATTCTCGACAACGGCCCTGAAGGCGGCGATCTCGTCGGAAGCGGCTCCCGAGTCCGGTGCACCGGTGTCGGGTTCCCCGCTCCCGATCCCCATGGTGGAGCGGTACTGGCTCCGGTGGGCCAGCAGAGCGGCCACCTTCACCTCCAGCATGCCCCCGGCGTCCTCGACGTGGTTGGCTTCGTCCGCTTCCCACAAGAGCATGGACGTCGGTCGGTGCGGAGGCTCGGTGAGCTCGGGGAAGAACTTCGGGTCCCGCGCCGCCACCACCCCGTCGGTGAGGAGCCATCCGGCATTGCGGTGATCCGGGTGCAACCGGTACCGGCGCCACGGGTCGTGTCCGAGGACGACCTCGGGTCGGACCTGTCTGATCACCTGACAGACCTGACGGCGTTGCACCACACCGGCCTCGAGCTCGCCGTCGGGCCAGCCGAGGAAGTGGACGTCGCCGGCGCCGCCACCGCCGAGGATCTTGGCCGCCTCCCTCTGCTCGTGTTGTCTGCGCTCGATGAGGGTGGCGACATCGTCGTCGGCCGCCCACGTCCCCTTGGATCCGTCGGTGAGGATCAGGTGATGGATGCGGCAGCCAAGGGCCGCCCACTTGGCCAGCGTCGCCCCGCACCCGAATTCGACATCGTCGGGATGAGCGGCNNCGGCGAGCGCCACCGACGGTGTGGCCAGGTCGATGCCGACGGCGCCGTGCCCCGGAAGGTCCCCGACGCGAAGAACGCCGGACGTGCCGGTGTCGTCGACCACTGCGTTCAGAGACGAGCCGGCGGAACGAACTCGGCCGGGATGTCCGACGGGACATCCACGTCCCACGCCAGATCCGGTTGTCTCACGACCCGGTACCGGAGCCCGAGACTCTGCGCCTCGGCCCGGTGCCGGGCGAAGGACCCCGGGCCGTAAGCGAACCGGAACACGGCCTTGCCCGGCACGCAGACCACGTTGGTCCCGTCGTCGCGCCGGTCGGGCACGAGCGTCACACCGTCGAACCCGGCCAACTGGGCCAGGCCGTGGGCCATGGGCAGATCGGCGTGGGCCACCAGAACCTCGTCCGCCCCGAGCGCCACCAGGCGTGCCACTCCGGCCTCCACGGCACCGTTCAGGCCGCGCCCCGGTTCGGGCAACGCCATGGCGCCGTTCTCGACCGCCCAGGCCGCCACCTCGGCGTCGTCGCACACGACCGCCACCGGAAGCGGAGCCGCCGCCTCCAGGACGCGGGTGGCCATCATCCGGGAGAGCTCGGCCCGGGCGCGGCGGTCCAATGTCGGGGCCAGACGGGCCTTACCCTCGGCGAACGCCTTCACCGGGATGAGCACGACGCAACCGGCGAGGTGGGGGACCTCGGAGGCGTCGATGGTCACGGACCTCAGTGTAAGGCCACCCCACCGGTCCTCTCCCGGCGCCTGACGCCGTAGGGTTGGCCAAATGCTCGACAAGGTCGCGGTGATCGGCGCGGGCTCATGGGGAACGACCGTGGCCGCCATCGCATCGCGATCGGCATCGACCGTGCTGTGGGCCCGTCGTCCGGCCCTGGGCCACGCCATCGACGAGCGTCACGAGAATCCCGACTACCTGCCCGGCATCGCTCTCCCAGAGAGCCTGCGGGCGACGGCGTCGCTGGAAGAGGCCGTCGACGGCGCCTCCCTCATCGTCATGGCCGTTCCCTCCCACGGGTTTCGCGCCGTCCTGGCGGACCTGGCCCCCTATCTGGCATCCGACGTCCCTCTTCTCAGCCTGGCCAAGGGTCTCGAACAAGGGACCCATCTGCGGATGACCGAGGTCATGGCCCAAGTCGTCGCCGGCCACCCCGCCGGGGTCCTCACCGGACCCAACCTGGCCCGCGAGGTGGTGGTGGGCCAGCCGGCCGCCACCGTGGTGGCCATGACCGACGAGGCCATCGCCCGCGAGATCCAGGAGCTCCTGCGCACAGACACTTTCCGCGTCTATACCAATCCCGATCTCATCGGCTGTGAGACGGCCGGCGCCACCAAGAACGTTCTCGCCATCGCCGCCGGGATGATCCAGGGCCTCGGCCTCGGCGACTCCTCGTTGGCCGCCCTCATCACCCGTGGACTGGCCGAGCTGGGCCGGTTCGCCGTGGCCATGGGCGGTGATCCCATGACCATGGCCGGCCTGGCCGGCGTGGGGGACCTCGTCGCCACCTGCACCAGTCGTCTCAGTCGGAACCGGACCGTCGGCGAGCTTCTCGGCCAAGGGCGCGCACTCGACGATGTCCTGGGCGACATGCGCATGGTGGCCGAGGGAGTGAAGTCGGCGCGGCCCCTGCTCGAGCTGGCCGCCGCCCACGACGTGGAGATGCCCATCGGCCAGCAGGTAGCCGACGTCCTCGAGGGCATCCGTACGCCGTCGCAGACGATCCCGGCGTTGATGCTGCGGTCGGCCAAGCCCGAGTTCCACGGGCTCGAGGGAGGCCGTCGCCCTCCGTCTGGGCGAAGCACCTCGGGTCCCGGGGCCGAAGGCCCAGCGTGAGCGAGACGGCGTCGCAGTCCGCCGCCTTGGCGCGGGTGCGGGCATTCCTGGTCGAGCACCGTGTGTCGGAGCAGGACATCGCCCGGGCCGAGGAAGACGATGTTCTCGACCTCCTCGTCGTCGGCTGCCTTCTCGTCCCCGGTGAGCGCTACACCCAGAGCGAGGTGGCCCAGATCACCGGTATGCCAGAAGACCTGGCCGGCCGGTTCTGGCGCGCCCTCGGGTTCGCCGACGTCGGTGCCGACGACAGGATATTCACCGACCTCGATATCGAGGCCATCGGTGTTCTCCAGACCATGGTCGACCTCGGCGCCGCCGACGTCGATACGGCATTGCAGCTGGCCCGCGTGATCGGTACCTCGATGGCCCGCATCGCCGAGGCCGAGGTGGCGCCGGCCGTGCGCGGGATGATGGGGGCCCCGGGACCCGGCGTGAACTCCAGTATCGAGGCGGNNCTTCGTCCGCCTCGCTGACCGCTCGCTGCCGGCCATGACCCGCCTCCTCGAGTTCACCTGGCGTCGCCACGTCCAGGCATCGGTGCGTCGGGCCATGCTGCTGCGCAACCGCCACGACCCCGGTGCCCTTCCTCATCTCTGTGTCGGCTTCGCCGACATGGTCGGCTTCACCATGCTCAGCCAGCAGTTGTCCGAAGAGGAACTGGCCGCCCTCGTGAGCCGCTTCGAGGACGTGGCCCACGACACCGTGACCGCCCGGGGCGGACGGGTGGTGAAGATGATCGGAGACGAGGTCATGTTCGTGACCGACCTGGCCACCGACGCCGCTCGCATCGCCCTGGCCCTCGCCGAGGCCTACGCCGACGACGAGCTGCTGTCCGACGTACGGGTGGCTCTGGCCGTCGGTCCTGTCCTCGTCCAGGACGGCGACTTCTACGGGCCCGTCGTCAATCTGGCCAGCAGGGCCGCCGGCATCGCCGCCCCCGGGAGCGTGCTCGTCTCCGACGAGTTCCATTCCGCCCTGCTGCTCGAGGTCGAAGGGGTGCCCTCGGTGGCAGGGGCGGCGGGGGAGTTCGCCTTCAAGTCTCTGCGCCCCCGGCTCGTGAAGGACCTCGGTCGCGTCCAGCTCTGGGCCCTTCACCGTCCGGGCTCGGAGCCCCTGACCCTCGACCGCCGGGCGTCGCGCCGATGGGAGCGCCTGTCGGAGGTCCTCCACGAGCTCGACGATCTCCGCGAACGCGGCGAGCGCCTACTGTCGGGAAGCGGACGCTCGGACTTCGGCGCCGTCCCCACCGACCCCGAGTCGACGACGGGCGAGCCCGAGCTTTAGTGACTAGCTCTGGGGCAAGCGGAAGGTGGCGATGCCGTACGGTCGCAACCCGAACGACCCGTCGAAGGCGTCGAGGGTGCGCCCCCGCAGGTCGACCAGCCAGCCTGACCGGCTTCCCACCCGTACCGTCGTCGCCTGATCGGTGGGATTGAACACCCGCACCTCGAGCATCCCCGCCTCCCGGCGCACGGCCGACACCTCCGCCCCTTCGATCTCGAGCGCGCTCCCCGGGGTGGTCCGGCCCCCGCCCCCCGGTGCATGGACGAGCTCGAGCGGCAGGAAGGCGTCGTCGGCCATGGCGTAGGGGTCCTCGCACCCCACGCACAAGGCGTAGCGCGCCTCGATGGGACGACCCTGGAGCTGCAGACCGGCCACCGGCGTGAGCGGCCCGGCGGGCAGCGGCCNNCTCGTACTCGAGCAGGCCCTCGTGGGCCACCGTGAGTCCACCGGCGGAGACGAATCGCCGCGACGGGAAGGTCGGGAGACCGAACTCGTCCGGCCGGCCCTCGGCCACCAGACCCCGCCGCACGACGCTGAAGGCGCACTCCGCTTCGGAGTACTGCGCCGGTTCCGGCAGCGGCAGATGGACCCGCAGCCGGTGGTCCCGGCTGGGATTCACGAACCGCGTGACCACCCGCACGATGCGTTCCTCGGCCCGCAGCTCCACCGTGGTCGTGACCTCGACCATCCGCTCTCCGGTCCGGGTCCGGGAGTTGCCGTCGACGTACTCGGGCCAGGTGTAGCGGGCCCTGATTACGGCTCTGGCCCGGACCGGTCCGCTTTCGGCGACGACGACCGAGACGCTGTCGGGGGTGTCCACCAGCGTGTCCCGCAGAGGTGGTGAGTAGTTGTAGGAGTCACCGTGGTCCCCGCCGTCGACCAACCGCCCGAATCCGGTGACCCCGTCGACGGCGAATGTTCCCGACGAGGGGTCGACGGTGACCGTCACCAGACCGTTGGCCAGGACGACCGGGGCGGCTTCTTCACCCTCACCGACTCTCACACCCTCGGTCACCGTGACCGGGTGGGCCAGGGCCGCCGGCACGCATTCGCTCCAGCCGAAGCCCGGGACATCGGTGACCCGGGCCAGCACCCGTCGGATCGGCGGNNGTTGATCGATCCTGATCCGCACCACCGAATCCGGCCGGGCGCCTAGCCGCGTGTAGAGGTCCTGCTTGATCGAGGCGAGGGGGACGTCGAAGCGCTCTTCGCTGCCGAAGCTGATCGTGATGTCGATCCCCGTCTCGTCTTCCTCGACCTGGACATCCTGGATCCATGTATGGGCGTCGATCTGGCTCCCCGCCGGGAGCATCCCGAGAATGGTGCGCACCGTATTGCAGTCGAGCGTGAGAGCCCCGAGGCCCCGGGGGATCCCGAAGGCACCCGATTCCTCGGGCATGGCCTGGGTATCGGCCGGCAGATCGTCACCGGCCACCACCATCTCGACGACCCCGTTCCGTCCACGGGCCGACGGGTTCACCACCACCGGTCCCGCATCGGCCAGCGACCGGGCCAACGCCAGCAGCGCCTGGTCGGCCAACCCGTCACCGATCTGTCGGGCTTCGGCGTAGCGCACGAGCACGGCGTCGACCACCTCGTCCACCGAACAGGCGCACGACGAGTCGTGGGCCGCGTTGCGAATGGCCTGCTTCCAGGCCACCTCCAGCAGAGACCCCGGCCACCGCTCGGCCGGCAGGTACAGAGCGCTGTACGGCTCGGCCCGCCGCTCGAGGGCCCGTTCGGCCCGGGCCGCCTCCCGCTTCACGTCGACCCGGTTCGAGGCCACCCCCATGAGGACGTTGGCCCGTGCCCCCGAGCGCAGCTCGCCCCGCCACCGCGGCAATCCATCGGTCGGCGTGCCGGTCAGGTAGTCGGCCAGCGCCGTCACCTCCAGCACGTAGTCGTCCTGGAGGTCGTTGGCCTCGGCCACCACCCGCCCGAGCCACGGCTGCGGTTCCTGGTGGTCCGTCCCGTTCATGAACAGCAGTCCGTCGACGAGGAAGTCCCCGATCTCCTTCTCGTGGTCGGCGATCCGCCGCACGAGCTCCTTGGCGTCGTTGGGGATGGCCGCCCCGTTGCCGTAGCCGACCGGTAGGTACTCGGCCCGCACCGTCGATCCGTCCGGTGCCTCCCAGAAGAATCCCGTCTTGTCGNNGAACCATCAGGGGCAAACCAGCGGAAGGCCGACCTGTGGACGGCCGAGGGCACCCCCCGCCACACCACCGCATGCTCGAAGCCGGCCAGCGCCAGGATCTGCGGCATCTGCCCGATGTGCCCGAACATGTCCGGGAGATATCCCACCTCCGTGGCCCCCCCGAAGGACGCACCCCGACGCAGTCCCGCCTGCAGATCCCGGATGATCGTCTCCCCCGAGATGAGGAACTCGTCCATGAGGATGTACCACGGGCCCATCGAGAGCCGCCCCGCCGCCGCCAGCGCCCGGATCCTCTCCTCGTTCTCCGGCCTGATCTCGAGGTAGTCGTCGATCACCGCCATCTGCCCGTCGAGCAGGAACCGGGAATACGAGGGATCGCTCTCGAGCAGGTCGAGCAACGTGTCGATCAGGTGCACCAGCTTCAGCCGGAAGGTCTGGAACGGTTCGTACCATTCCCGATCCCAGTGGGTGTGCGGAACGATGGAGACACGCCGAGGGGCCATCTCTTCAGGCTACGCGTCTCCGCCGCCTTTCTGGGGCGCCCCGGGTGCGCTTTCGGTCCAGGTCACCATTCCGGCCGGTCCCGGCGACGTCGGTACCGCCCGCCCCCATCGTCGGAGCCGTCCGCCTGCCGGTGATCGACAGGCCGTTCTTGCGCGGAACCCCGTCTTGAAGGAACGGTATCGACGGCCCCAGGCACACTATGGACTCGCCTTGAGGCACACTGAAGATGTGTGGGAGTGGATCCGTAGGACAGGCGCACTCGTCATCCTCTGCGCACCGGCCGCGCTGGGCGGATGTAGTGCCAGTCCACAGGCGGCGAAACCATCTCCTGACTCCACGGCGGGAACGGGATTGCCTGCCAGCACCGTGGTGCACGACACGACGACGACGGCACCCGTGACCAAAACCCTTACCACCTCCGGCATCGAGCACCTTCCGATCGCCGTCAGCGCCCAGTTGTCGTCACAGGGCCAGGACCCGTCGATCCTGTTGCCCTCGTCCTGCGGCCAGCAGAACGGCCTACTCACCGCTCTCGGCACCTTCAGCGGCGGCTCCGTGCCGGAGACCGACGTGCGCTACGGAGATGTCGTCGAGCTGTATGCGGACACCGCTCCTGGGTCGAATGGCGAACAATCCATCCAAGTTGCCGCACTGGGGGCTGAGCACCCTTTCACCATGGAGGGGAATGGCCCCTGGAAGGTGACTGTTCCCATCGATGCGCAGCTGGGCTCTCCGGCCCGGTGCCTGATCGCCGTGCAGTCCACCCATGCCTTCATGGCGGCCAACAACGCCGGGAGTTAGGTACCTTCGAGACTCTGAGACTCCGAGCGTGCGGCTAGCGACGGTTATTCGTGTGGCTCAACCTTCAGGGTGAACGCTTCTATCACCACGTATCTTGTCGAGCCATGGCCGAACCTGGCCGTGATACTCAGGTGATAGACGCCCGACGTCACGGCTGTCCCGGAGATCGAGGCCGTGCCGTTGTGGTTGTCGACGAATCTGAGGTGCTTGGGCAGCGTGCCTCTCGTCGTGATCTTCGGCACCGGAGATCCCGTTGTGGTCACCATGAACGAAAAGGGCGATCCGGCGGTGGCAGTGGCCTTGTCCCGGCTGGTGATGGCTCCGGGCGCTCGAGTGACGCTGAAGCTCTGCGTCACCTGAGGCGCAGCCAGGTACGTCGCATCGCCGACCTGGTTGGCGGCGATGGTGCACGTTCCCGTGCCTGTGAAGCTGACCTCGTCGCCCGAGAGCGAGCACACCGATACTGCCGAGACATCGACGCCCAGCACCACCGGAAGACCGGAGGACGCCGTGGCCGAGGCCGCATAGGCAGGACCGCCGACAAAGCCCGATGAGGGTGGGGTCGAGGTGAATGCGATGGTCTGACTCAGATCGTTGGTGGAGAACTGGTAGGCACCGATGTCGCAGGGCGTTGGTCGCACGATGCCTCGCTGATCGGGAGTCGAACACAGCGCCGTGCTCGTCACTGCTCGGCTGGCGGGGCTGCCTGGGAGCAAGGCGATGGTCTCGGTGGGACCGCCGTTGTCGGCCAGGGGTCCGAGGGTGCCGTCCAGGCTGGTCGATTGGCTGACGCTCGGGGCGCTGAACCCACAGGTGCCGTCGTCGTCGATGTTGTAACCCCGATCGGTGATCGTCCCCGAGCAGTCTTCCTCTGATCCGCTCTCGGCGACGATGGTGGCCGCTGCATTCAGAGTGCCGGAGTTGTAGATGCCGCCTCCCGGGGCGATCGAGGTGTTGTTCGACAAGGTGCTGCCGACGACGGTCACCGTGCCGGCTTTGTTGTCGATTCCACCACCGACGCCGCCCCCGTCATAGGCGTCGTTGCCAGCCAGGGTGCTGTCGGTGACCGTCACCGTGCCTCCGTCGTTGCTGATGCCTCCGCCGTTTCCTCCGCCGTTACCCGACAGGGTGCTGTCGGTGACGGTCAGCGTGCCTCCATCGTTCCAGATGCCGCCGCCGCCGTCTTCGCCGCCGGCAACGTTGTCCGACAGGGTGCTGCCAATGACGGTGAGCGTGCCGCCGTTCTCGATGCCACCGCCGTTGCCTTCGTAGCCGGCGCTGTTGTTCGACAACGTGCTGTCGGTGAGGGTGAGCGTGCCGTTGTTGTCAATACCGCCGGGGTTCACGATGAGGTACTTGGGAGCCGACACGTTGTTGTTCTCGATGGTAAGCCCGGAGATGGTGGCGGTGACTCCCGAGTCGACCTGGAAGATGACGATGGCGCAACACCCGGTCAAAGCCAAGTTGCTCGCCCCCGGCCCGTTGATCGTGAGGTTCTCGGTGATGTCGATGGCGCTACTGAGCACGATGGGCGAGCTCGGCGGGCAGGAGACCGAGAAGGTGACGGTGTCCCCGGAGACGGCGTTCTGCACTTCATAAGGCAGGGAACCGGCACCGGAACCGGCGCAGTTCGTCACTGTGTCAGTGGCCGCGGCGGCGATCGGGGCCGGAATGACGGCCAAGGAGAAGGTGGCGAGCCCCGTCACGAGGCCGGCGGCGACGAGCCGGGGCGCCATTCGGGCCCCGAGTTTCGCCCTTCCTCGCCTCGACATATCTCGCATGTGATGCTCTCCCCTGTGGGCTCACGTTAGGGGTGATGGGGCATTCGTGGCATCGTCGGGATTGACGAAGGGGTCTTCGACGCCGTCGAAAAATCTCGGTTCGCTACCAGTCCCATGGCCTGCCTGCGACCACGATGACCCACCGGCCTCCGCCCCGAAAGAGGCAGCCCTGCCATTACTCGCGCCGCGGAGGATCTCGCAAACGCCAACGACCGCGGTGGCGAGGCTCTTGGTACTGTTCCCGACCGTGCCTCCTCGTCACTGGCGTGAGCACCTGCCCGCCGGCAGCGATCTGAAGGTCGAGGATCTGACCGCCCGTGGCAGTCTCCCTGCCGCCTGGGCTGACGTCTGGGCGGCCGACCCGTCGGCTCCAATCATCTATGACGTCGGCGCCGGCGACGCCGCCCGCTGGATCTCGGCCGGCGAGCTCGACGATCGCACCCGACGAGCGGCGCTGACACTCCGGGACATGGGACTCGGACCCGGAGATCGTCTGCTGTGGTGCACAGGCTCGTCGCTCCCGGCCGTCGTCGTCAATATCGCCGCGCTGCGCGCCGGGCTCGTAGTCGTTCCCACCAACGCCGCCTACACGGCGCGGGAGCTGGCCCACATCGTGGGCGATGTGCGTCCGGTCGCCGCTGTGGTCGACGACCCTGATCGGGCGCGCTGGGTGGCGGAGGCGGCTACCGCGCCCTTACCTGTGATGTCCGCCGATCTGCAGCTGGTTGCCGGCGGTCCCCGGGCCGGTGAGAAGTCGGGCACTGCGGCCATGCCCGATGCCGACCGACTCGATGCCTCCGCTCCGCAGGATCCCGCCCTCATCGCCTACACGTCGGGAACGACGGGTGCCCCCAAGGGGGCGGTCCTCAGTCACGGCAACGTCTTGGCCAACAGCGAATCGGTCAGTGTCGCCTGGCGCTGGGAACCGGAGGACCGCCTGGTCCACGCCCTACCGATCTTTCACGGCCACGGACTCTGCGTCGCTCTGTACACCTCTCTTCTGCGCGGATCCTCCGTCGTCCTTCTTCCCCGCTTCGATGCCGAGGCTGTTCTCGACGCCTGTGCCGCCCACCAGGCGACCATGTTCTTCGGCGTCCCCACCATGTACCACCGGCTGGCCGGATCGGCCCGGGTCGGCGAGCTGTCGCGTCTGCGGCTGGCCGTGTCGGGGTCGGCCCCTCTGGCCGCCGAACTGCACGGCCGGATCCTGGAAGACGGCGGGACCGACGTCCTCGAGCGCTACGGCATGACCGAGACGCTCATGACCATCTCCAATCCCTATGACGCTGACAGGCGGCCGGGGACGATCGGCTTTCCTTTTCCCGGCGTGGACGTCGACTTCGACGGCGAGGAGATCCTCGTCCGGGGACCGACCGTCTTCGGTGGCTACTGGGAGCGCCCCGCTGCCACCGCCGAGCGGCTGGCCGACGGCTGGTTCCGCACCGAGGACCTGGCCGTCGTGGACGACGGCTACGTGAGCATCAAGGGCCGGGCCTCCGACCTCATCGTGTCCGGGGGCTACAACGTCTACCCGGTCGAGGTGGAGGACGTGCTCCTGATGCACCCGGCCGTGGCCGAGGCGGCGGTCACCGGCACCCCCTCCGACGAGTGGGGCGAGGCGGTGACGGCCTGGGTCGTGACCGACGGACGCCCACCAACGAGCGAGGAACTGCTCACCTTTGCCGCCGGTCTTCTCGCTCCCTACAAGCGGCCCCGGCGCGTGCACTTCGTCGACGAACTGCCCCGCAACGCCATGGGCAAGGTGCGACGGGTCGATCTGCGTTCCCCGTAGGCGGCAGCACCATTAGCGTTCCACCCATGCGGATCGCCTTCGGCACCGACGAAGAAACCTCCTTGACCGACGCCGTGGTCGTCGATCTGGCCCAGCGAGGCCACGACGTCGAGCGTGTGGCACCCGGTGAGCCATGGCCCGAGGTCGGCCGGGCCGTGGGTGAGGCCGTGGCGGCCGGACGCGCCGACCGGGGTGTCGTCTGTTGCTGGACCGGCACCGGCGTCTCCATCGCCGCCAACAAGGTCCCCGGCGTACGCGCCGCCCTGTGTACCGACGCGACCACGGTGGAGGGAGCCCGGAGGTGGAACGACGCCAATGTCCTGGCCTTCGGTCTGCGGCTCACCTCGCCCACCGTGGCACGGGAGATGATCGACGCCTTCCTGTCGACAGAATCCGACGCCGCCGAGCTCCCCCTCATCGCCCGCCTCGAAGAGCCCTGAGATAGGTTGCTTCTATGCCGATGTACCTCATGTTGTCGACACTCGGGCCCGAGGGCATGGCCACCCTGCGCGAGAACCCCGAGCGACTGAAAGCGGTCAACGGCGAGGTCGAAGCCATGGGCGTCCGCGTGGTGTCCCAGTGGGCCCTGCTCGGGCCCTACGACTTCGCCACCATCCTCGAGGCCCCCGACGAGAAGGTGGTNNCTCACCCTCGGCGCCCGGGGGACGCTCAAGACCAAGACGCTCACCGCCATCCCGATCGACGAGTTCATCGACGCCGTCGGTGGTTCTTAACGAATGGTGGTCAGTACCACCACATGCCGGCCTTGTGGCGTTGCGCCCGCACGTCTTCGTTCGTGAACACGTCGGGTAGGACGCTGTCGTCGGACAGCCGACGGACCCGGTACCCGTCGTTCACGGGCTCGGCTACCTCGAAGCCGGAGCTCCAGGCGCCGACATACCGACTACGCACGTCCACGGCGGTGCCCGCAGCCAGTCTGTCTCGTGGTGTGGCCTTGGATGCATCGAAGGCCGTGTTGACCATTCCCCACTCCTCCTGCAACTCCCCGGAACGCCACGCACCAGGCGCTGCTCGTCAAGCCTCTGGGGTCGTGCGCCGGGCCCTCGGGGGGGTCCCCGGCCGACCCTTTCCATGATGCGCCCAATGGCACCCTCCGACAAGGGCCTGGCGGACAACAAGGGCCAAACAGCGGACACCACAGTGCAAACAGCGGACAGCGCGATGCAAACAAACGCGACCACTGTGACCCCGTCACCATCGTTCACCCGGCCCCGGGGCAAGGCGCCCAAGCCTTCTCTCACCTGGGAAAAGCGGCTGTGGGCGCAGGGCCATCGCTTCGTCGCCGGAGTGGACGAGGTCGGACGCGGAGCGTGGGCCGGTCCGCTGACCGTGGGAGTTGTCGTGTTGGCCCCGCCTCCGTGTCGCACCCCGTCGGGACTGCGCGATTCGAAGCAACTCGTCGAGGAGGTGAGAGAGCGTCTCTTCGATCCTCTGTCCCGGTGGTGCACGTCCTGGGCCGTCGGCCACGCCGGGCCGCACGAGTGCGACAGCCTCGGGATGACAGCCTCGCTCCGACTGGCCACCCGGCGCGCCTTCGGCCAATTGCCCGCCGAGTTCCTTCCCGAGGCCGTGATCCTCGACGGGAACTTCGACTATGTGACCCCGGTGTCGGCGCCCTCTCTGTTCGACGAGGAGGACGGCACCTTGCCCGACTGGGCGCCGTCGGTGCAGATGGTCATCAAAGGTGACGCCAAGTGCTCTTCGGTGGCGGCCGCCTCGGTTCTGGCCAAGGTGACCCGTGACCGGCTGATGCGGGCCGACGCCGATTCGTACCCGCCGTTCGAGTTCGACCGCAACAAGGGCTATCCATCGCCCACTCACCAACGGGCGCTGCGTGGCTACGGCCTCACGGCCATCCACCGCCGTTCCTGGGTCTACGTCGACAATCTTCCCTGGCGGTAGAGCTAGGCCAGATCGGGTGGCGGAGCCGTGACCCGGGCCCGGTAGGCGGAAGGGGTCTCACCACAGTATCGGCCGAAGGCGCGCGTGAAGGCGCTGACACTCTCGAATCCGACCGTGCTGGCCACGTCGAGCACAGACGGTCCCGGCTCGGCCAGAAGAGCCATGGCCCGCATCAGGCGGCTCTGCAGCAGATAGCTCCGCCAACTCATCCCTGTCGCCTCGAGGAACTTTCGCCGCAGTGTCCGCTCGGACCATCCAACGGCCCGCGAGACGTCGCGTACGGCGACCTCGTTCAGATGTTCCTGCGTGTAGGACATCACGGCGGCCACGTCCGGATCTGTGCTCGTCGGCAGGTTGAGCGGCGTCTCGTGGTCGAGCCACTCGAAGGCGATCCTGGCCAGTGCCTCGAAAAACGCATCGGCGGTGGGGTCGCTCGAGGGTCGGGCGATCGGCCAGCGCACCCCGTAGAGGATCATCTCCCGTATCACCGGTTCGGCGGCCAGGATCCGGACCCGGCCGTCGACCTCGGGGACCATGTCCGGTTCGAAGAACACCGACACACTCCGGACGCCCTTCAAGGTGGTCCTGTGCGTCAGCCCGGCCGGTATCCATGCGGCCTGCTGGGGCGGCAGGAGGTGGTGGGCCATGGACGTCTCCACCTCGACCACTCCCTTGAAGGCGTACTCGATCTGGTGAAGATCGTGGGAATGCCATGTGGTGACCGCATCGGGCCCGTCATAGGGGAACGTCCCGGCCCGCACCTGGGTGCCATCGCGCATGTCGACGAATCCGCTCCTGGCCGTAAAAGGCGGTTTATTGGCCGAACGTGCAGAGACGGTCACGATCCCGGAGTGTACCAATGAGCAATGAGAAACCACCTCCCGTCTCGTGACATCACGGTGGTCCGCCCGTGAACCCCTTCCACCTCCAATTCTGCGCCAGTCCCGAGTGGCGGCAGATGGTCGAGGAGACGATCCTTCCGCGCGCCCTGCGAGATGTGGACCTCGGTCCGACGGTGCTGGAGATCGGTCCGGGACCGGGGTTCACCACCGATGTCCTGATGGGCCGGGTCGAGCATCTCACCGCTGTCGAACTCGACGAAGACNNCCGTTCCCTGGCGGCCCGGCTGGCCGGAACGAATGTGGACGTGGTCCTCGGCGATGCCACGTCTCTGGCGTTCCCCGACGGCCACTTCTCGGGCGCCGCCTCCTTCCACATGCTCCATCACATCGAAACCGATGAGGACCAGAAGTCGGTCTTTGCCGAACTGGCCCGCGTCCTGCGGCCCGGCGCCACTCTCGTGGCCGCCGACGGTATCGAGAACGACGCCACCCGGGCCTTCCACACNNACGACATCTACAACCCGATCGATCCGAACGACCTCCGGCAGTGGCTGGCCGAGGTCGGGTTCTCGGCTGTCGACGTCAGTGTCTACGACCTCGGCTGGGTGTGCACGGCGACAGCCTGAAGGGTTTCCTCAGTTTGGCCGACCTCAGT
>PKWD01000430.1 GCA_003131945.1 Acidimicrobiaceae bacterium | reverse complement strand
CGTAGTCGCCCATCTCGTCGTTGAACATGTTCATGGCGAAGACGTCGCCAACCTTCGAGATGACCACGTCCTCCACTGCAGTCCGCAACATACCGGTTCCGTCCACGTCGGGATGAGCGGCGGGGCGGGCCAGGACGGAGAAGACCCGCCCGGCCGGCGCCGGGATGTCACGCGATACGGAGATCGACGGCTCAGCCATTGTTCGCCCGCAACTTGAACTGGTACCCGTAGAAGCGGCCGCTGGCCTGGACGTCGGACGTCCAGGGGTCGACCCAACCAGGCACTCCGTTCGGTGGTGAGGTCCTGGTCGTCATTGCGGCTCCTTTCCTGTTCGTGTCGTGAGATGAGACGGCATCACCGGCGGATAGTCATCGCCAGCCGGCAACTTTTTCCAAAGAGCCGCTCGCGACGATTCAGGGTCGCCGGCTCCGTCAGCCAGGTGAATGGGTCGATGGTGCCGAATCACGATCGTGCTGGAGGGTCCCGGCGCACCCGATCTGGCGGCCGTCGACAAGCTGGCCCGGTGGCAACACTGCTCGGTCAGGCCGAACGCCGAGAACAGCCGATCTTGGTCCAACAGGTGGCCGTCGGTGAACGGGATTGTGACAGCTCCCGGCGGTGCGCTCACTCCCATGGAGGCAGCCTGGCACAGAGAGACGGGCCGGCGCCCAGGCCAGGGCACAGAACCACAGTCGACAGGCCTTGGCTCAGTTCGGTTCCGCCTCCCATCGAAGACGCTTCGACTCCGTCCCGTACCGCCCCCCACCGGCGATACGGGGCTCCAACTTGTCCGTCATTGCGGGGGCCGATTTCTTGGTTCTGCACCTTGGCCGGCGAAGAAAACCGATCTCGGTCCCGACCAGGTCAATGTGGACGCTCCCTCCGTGAGCTGTGGAGACTCCCTTATCGTCGCCATGTCGCCCGTGGCGGGGCGTTTCATGAACACCCCACTGAGGGAAGTACACAAAATGCCGGCCGTGGGGGCCGGCGTTTTGCTTCGGAAGCGATCAACGTCTTGCGCCCGGACGCGACGAAGTCGCCCAGATGGGCGTTCTCTTCTAGCCGGGACGCCTGGGACCTTGGCACTCGTCAGACGGGTGTCCATCTGCTCCCGATCAGATCACCCGTCGTGAATACCGGTCAGCCGCCGCTAGCCACAGCGCGTAGCACGGCCATGGAGTCCTGCATGACGTCGGCGAGGTCCCGGTCGTCGCCCCCGCTCGACCACCGTTCGATGGCGACGCGCAATACGGTCATGCCTGCCTCCGCAGCCAGGCTGGCTTGGGGCTCGCCCACGCCTCTCTGGTGCAGGGCCTTTGCCACTGCCGCGGCATAGTCGGCCAGTTTCGCCAACTCCCGCTCCCGCAGCTCGGGGTTGGCGGCGACTACGGCGTGTCGCTGGCGGGACAGGTCCCGGCGGAACTCGCCGAGCATGGCGGCGGCGGCGGCGAGTCCACAGGCAACAGCATCGAGCGGCCCGTCCTCCGGGGGCGCCCCGGCCACGCCGGCCACGATCCGCTCTTGGAGGAGGGCAGATCCACCGAAGAGCACTTCTCGCTTATCGGCGAAGTGCCGGAAGAAGGTGCGCTCGGTCAGCCCCGCTCGGGCGGCGATTTGCGCGGCTGTGGTCTGGTCGAATCCCCGCTCTGAGTACAGAGCCAGGGCCGCTTCCTGCAGCCGCCCGCGACTATCCGGCTCCCATCGACCCATGTCCCCCATCCTAGGCGTTGACAGTCACTGACATCCGATCTATGTTGATAGCAGTCACTGACATCAACGCGTTCCCCGGAGGTACCCATCATGAGAATCTTTGTCACCGGCGCATCGGGCTGGATCGGCTCGGCAGTCGTGCCCGAGCTGCTCGGAGCCGGCCACGAGGTGGTTGGCCTGGCCCGCTCCGAGGCGTCGGCGCAGCGGTTGGAGGCGGCAGGCGCCCTGGTTCAACGGGGCGACGTCGACGACCCCGACGGCCTCGCCAAGGCGGCGACCGAATCAGACGGGGTGATCCATCTTGCCTTCCAGCATGAGGTGGCCTGGAGCGGCGACTTCGCCGCCGCCGCGGCGGCCGACCGGCAGGCGGTGGAGGCGATGGGTGCGGCCCTGGCCGACTCCGACCGGCCGCTGGTGCTCGCCTCGGGCATCCTCGGGCTGACGGCCGGTCGGGTGGCTACCGAGGACGACGGGCTCGTGCCCAGCGCCGAGGTGCGGGCCAACCCCGCCGGGCGACGCTCGGCGACCGCCCTGCTCACGCTGTCCCTGAGGGGCAGAGGGGTCCGCTCGTCGGTGCTGCGCCTCCCGCCGACCGTCCATGGCGACGGCGACCACGGGTTCGTGGCCACCCTCGTCGGTATCGCCCGCCAGCGGGGCGTGGCCGGATACGTGGGTGACGGCACCAACCGCTGGCCGGCNNTGGCCCGCCTGGCCGTCGAGGCTGCTCCCGCTGGCTCGGTCTTGCACGCCGTGGGCGACGAGGGCGTCCCCTTTCGCGAGATCGCCCAGGCGATGGGCCGTCACCTCGACATCCCGACGGTGTCAGTCGCCCCTAGCGACGCCGTCGAGCACTTCACCCATCTGGGCCACTTCGTTGCCCTGGACAGCCCGGCCACAGCGGGCGTAACTCGGCACCTGCTCGCCTGGGAGCC